>JBJMGZ010000433.1:0-3764 GCA_045807605.1 Thermoanaerobaculia bacterium
GGCCGCCTGGAGTCGCTCGTGCCGGCCTGGCGCGAGGGGGTGTGGATCACGCTCGCCACGGGCAAGCACCCTTTCAAGCACGGGGTGACCGGAGGAAAGGTCTACGACGCCCGCTGGGTCCTGTCTTCCAGGTCCCCGGAAGCGGCGGCGGAGCTGCGGCTGCTGCCGGTGGGGATCCGCTTCCGCGACTGGGGCACGCTGGGCGCGGAGCCGCGCACGCCGCGGGCCTTCCCTCGCCAGGCGCTGGCGCTCTGGGAGATCCTCCCCCGCCTGGGGCTGTCCGCCGGCACCGTGGGCTGGCCGGCGTCCTGGCCGGCCTCCCGGGAGACGGTGTTCACGGTGCCGGAGCAGCTCTTCGGCTCCGGGGAGGGGCCGAAGCTCGATCCGATGCTGAAAACCCGCCTGGGTCCGGATCCACCGGCGCGCCTGGTCAATGCCCTGAAGGCGGACGTCTGGCGCGAGTCCCTGGCTTTCTCGCTCCTGGATCAGCACCCCGGGACCGGGGCGGTCTTCATGGTCCTCCCCGGCCTGCGGGAGGCGTCGCGCCAGACGTTCGGAGGTTTCCAGGCGGTGCAGTTCGAGGGCGAGCAGGCGCCGGCGGCGAGGGCGGCGGCGGAGCGGCTGGCCGCCTATTACGCGCTGCTCGACAGCTTCCTCGGCGAGCTCTGGCTGAGAGTGGACGGCCCGCGGGTGCTGGCGGTGGTCTCCGCCTATGGCACCGAGAGCCGGCAGGACCCGCTCCAGCGGGAGCGGACCGCGATCGAGGGCAGCTTCGGAGGCGGGCCGGACGGCGTGCTGCTCCTCTACGGCGAGGGCATCCAGCCCGGAGCCCTCCTGACCGGAGCGCAGCTCGTCGACGTCGCCCCGACCCTGCTCTACGCCCTGGGCTTCCCCGTGGCGCAGGATCTGGATGGCCAGGTGCTCCGCGCCGCCTTCGACAAGCGCTTCCTGGCGCGGCACCCGCTGACGATTCTGCCGTCGTACGAGGGGCTGGCGAGGAGCAACACGGACTGACACGGACGAACACGGACTGTCACGGACAGAAGAGCCCGGGGTGTCCGTGAGTGTCCGTGTTGGTCCGTGTCAGTCCGTGTCGCCCTTTCAGCCCGCGACCTTCTGCGCCACCAGCTTCGGCCCCGCGGCCTTGACCTCCCGCTCCTCGCGGGCCATGGTGCAGCGGCCCTGGAAGAAGGCGCCGTCCTCGACCACCAGCGCCGGCGTGTCGATCTCGGCAAAGACCTTGCCGCGGGCGGAAATCTGGATCCTCCTGGCGGCCCGGATCGTGCCCTTGACCGTGCCGGAGATGAAAACCTGGCCGACGCGCAGATCGCCCTCCACCTCGCCGCCCTCGCCCACGATCAGGTCGCCCGCGGTGTTGACCTGGCCCGTGAACCTGCCGTCCACGCGGAAGGAGGTCTCGAAGCGGAGCTCCCCCTCGACATGGCTGCCGGTGTCGAGGAAGCCGTTGAGGTCGTTCTGCTTGCCGCCGTCGGACTTGAATTTCATGGCGCGTCCCCCCGCTCGACCAGCACGTCGTAGAGCCTCATCAGCTCCTCCTCGCTGTGAAAGTGGATGTGCAGGATCCCACCCTTGCCGCGCCTCCGGATCTCTACCCGGGTCTGGAGGCGGCGGGTGAGCTTCTCCTCCGCGGCAGCAGTATGGACTTCGACCGGCCTCGGCTTCTTCTTCGGCTTCTCGCGGGCGGGCTCGGAAGACAAGCGCTCCAAATCCCGGGCCGTGAGCCCCTCGCGCACCGCCCGGTCCGCGAGGGCGAGTTGGGCCTCCCGGCTCGGCAGCCCGATCAGCGGACGGGCCTGGCCGGCCGTGAGCCGTCCTTCGCGCAGCAGGTCCTGGACCTCCTCCGGCAGCCGCAGGAGGCGGAGCGCGTTGGTGACCGTGGTGCGCGCCTTGCCCACGCGGCCGGCGATGTCCTCCTGGGAGAGCCCGAACTTCTCCTGGAGCGACAGGTAGGCCTCGGCCTCCTCGAGCGGGTTCAGGTCGCTGCGCTGCAGGTTCTCGACCAGCGCCAGCTCCAGCATCTCGCGGTCGTCCGTGATCAGGCGCACCACCACGGGCACGGTTTCGAGGCCGGCACGGCGCGAGGCGCGCCAGCGGCGCTCGCCCGCCACGATGGTGTAGGTGCCGTCCTCGTCCGGGCTGACCACGAGCGGCTGCACCACCCCCTGCGTCCGGATGGACGCGGCCAGCTCCTCGATCGCCGCGTCGTCGAACTTGGTGCGCGGCTGGAACCGGTTCGGCTTGAGCTGCCCGATGGGCAGGGACTGGATGGGCGCCGGAGCTGCCGGCGCTTCCTCTTCCTTCTGGAGCAGGGCGTCCAGCCCGCGGCCGAGCCCGAACTTCTTCGAGGCGCTCATGCCGCCCTCCGCAGGACCTCGCGGGCGAGGGCGAGATACGCCTCGGCGCCGCGCGACTTGATGTCGTACTGGAAGATGGGAAGGCCGTGGCTCGGGGCCTCGGCCAGACGGATGTTGCGCGGGACCACGGTCTTGAACACCTTCGCTCCAAAGTGCCGGCGGATCTCGTCGGCGACGTCCTTGCAGAGATTCGTCCGGTCGTCGTACATGGTGAGGAGGATGCCGTTGATGGCGAGGCGGGTGTTGAGCCCGCCCTGGACGCGCTTCACGGTCGACATGAGCTCCGAGACCCCCTCCAGGGCAAAGTACTCGCATTGCAGGGGGACGAGGACGCCATCGGCCGCGGCGAGGGCGGACACGGTGAGATGGCCGAGCGACGGCGGGCAGTCCAGGAGGATCGTGTCGTAGCGGTCGGCGACCTCGCCGAGGATCCCCTTGAGCCGCCCCTCCCACCCTTTCTCGCCCACGAACTCGACCTCGACGCCGACCAGGTCGCGCTGCGCGGGCACGAGGTCGAGGTTGGGGAAGCCGGACGGGCGGATCGTCTCCGCGAGCGGCACCTCGCCGATGATCGCGTGGTAGAGGTGCGGCGGCTCGGCCTGGGCGCCGAGGCCGCGGGTGGCATTGCCCTGGGGATCGCAGTCCACGAGCAGGACGCGGCGCTCCAGGGCGCCGAGGCCGGCTCCGAGGTTGATGGCGGTGGTGGTCTTGCCCACGCCGCCCTTCTGGTTCGCGATGGCGAGGATCGTGCTCATCCGGCTTCTATGACTCCATGCGCCTCAGCTCCAGGATGCGGCGCCGCTGGCTTCCCGGGATCTTGACGCTCCGTCCCGGCGCCAGCGTGGCCGGCAGCGCGGGATCTTCCTCCCCCAACCAGAGCAGGATCCGGCCGGCAGGCCCCAGGCGTCCGGCGAGCGCGCCGAGCACGTCAGAATCGAGCTTCAAGGCTCGTGCCGTGACCAGGTCCAGGCTCGCCGGAATGCCGGCGGGAAGGGGGACCGCCACTCTAACATTCAGGCACCGGCAGGGCAACGACGCCTTGCGCGCCGCCGCGGCCAGGAACGCCCACTTCTTCTCCCGCGCCTCGACCAGCGCCATCTCCAGACCTGGCCGCGCCGCGGCCAGGACGAGCCCCGGAAACCCCGCGCCAGAACCGATATCCAGGCCGAAACGGGCGTCGCCGGGGATCAGAGAAAGCGCGGCGAGCGACTCGCCGTAATGGCGCTCCAGAACCTCGCGCAAGGTGCCCGGCCCGATCAGGGAGAGCCGCCGGTTCCAGATGGACAGCTCCTGGTAGTGGGCATGGAGCGCGTCGAGCGCTCGGTCGTCCAACGGCTCGGGCGAGAGCTTGGCACGACCCTTGGCAAGGGCATCCCGGGAGAGGGGTGG
>JBJMGZ010000434.1:0-5208 GCA_045807605.1 Thermoanaerobaculia bacterium
TCGAGCTTGCCGATGGCTTCGCCGGACTTCCCCTGGACGGGCTGATCGAGGATCGATGCGAGGAAGATCATGGCCGCCTCCTGATCCAGGTCCCCGCGGGGCGGGGCCGGAGGCGGCGTCAGGGCCGGCCGGTCACTCCTCGAGAGAGAGCGACCGCCGGTTCCGGAGCCGGCACCAGACCGCGCCCGAGCGCTGGCCTTGCGTGGAACGCACCCTGGGGGTGCAACTTTGTCCGTCGTCCATACCGTTCGATTGCGCCGCGCCGTGGCGGCAGGATCGATCGTAGCATGGCGGCAGGGTTATTTCGTACCGGCGTCCGTGCCGGCCAGGTGATAGCGCGCCGAGCGGCGCACGCCGGTGCGGAGCACCTGCCCCCTCTCGGCGAGAGAGCGCAGCACGATGCGCAGCCGCGAGGCGGGCGCGCCGGTCTCCCGGACCAGGTCGGTCATCTCGGCCGAGCCGCCCAGCCGCTGCAGCACCTCCAGCACCTGGGCGGCGGAGCTCGCCAGGCTCTCCGCGCCCTTGGCGCCGCGCTCCGCCCGCTCCTTGAGGAGGTCGGCCAGGACTCCGCCGCGGAGGAAGGCGATCATCCGGTCGCCGTCGATGCCCAGGTCGAGGAGCGGGCCGGCCTCGATGGCCTCGCCCGCTCCGGCCAGGAAGTCGAGCCGGCGGAGCTGGTTCACGAGGTCGCGGATGCGGCGGCGGTCGCCGAGCAGCGGGCGCAGCTCGCGGGCCAGGGTGTCCAGCCGCACCTGCAGGGGGAGGGCCTCGGGCGTCCTCTCGCCGGCCCTTTCGCCGGCCTGGCGCTGCGGCAGCACGAGGCGGACCCAGAGCACGACCAGCAGGGCGCAGGCATCCGCCTTGAGGCCGAGGTTGGACGCGGCTTCGAAGGCGGGATCGCCGGCCACCTCGGGCGCGAGGCGGATCCCGACGTGGCCGGAGTAGGGGCTGGTCGCGAGCACCAGCCCGACCCCCCGGAGACGGCGTTCGACGTCACGGCGGACCTCGGGGAGCTCGAGTCCGGGAACGTCGGTCAGGGGGAGAGCCCCCGCCCGCAGCAGGCGGGCGCAGATGCGGATCGCCTGGCTCATCATCCGTTCAGCCTCCGCCGCCGGGCCGTATAGCCCTGCAGGGCGTGGGTCTCGGCTGCCTGCACGACGGCCCTGGTGGTGAGGAGCGGGGGGGAGGGAAGGATGGGGACGAGCGCCTCGCGTCCGGCGGTGGCAAGCTCCTCCAAGCTGCGGCCCACGAGGGCCTGGACGATCTCCTCCAGGGTGAGCCCGTGGGGGATCGGCGAGCCCATCGCGCCCTGGAAGAGGACCGCGCGGCGGAGGGAGTCGTGGATCCGCCGGCCGGCCTCGGTCAGCCGGTGGATGCCGTGCGGGTCGGCCTCCAGCCATCCGCTGTGCCGGAGCGCCCGGAGGGTCTCACTCCGGGCGGGCTCGGCCAGCCAGGCGAGAGCCTGTTCGAGGTCGTTTTCCGTGAAGGTCGCGTGCCCGCTGGCGAGCAGCGCCTCGACGGCCGCCGCCCGCACCAGGATCAGGGTTTCCGTTGTCTCGCTGGTTTCGCTCATCTCCGCGACAACTATATCGGAGATGCGCGCCGCGTTGGGGCGCAGAAATGAGAAAAGAGATCACTTCACGGCTTCCGCCCTTCGCGCTGCCTGCGCAGGCTGTCCGGAGAGCGAGCTCGGAGCGTCCAGGTTGGCCCCGTCGTCCACCCCGACGCCGAGTCGGTCGACGAGCTCGCCGCCGAGCCAGCCGGTCACCAGGGCGAGCAGGACCGCCGCGGCCGAGAGGCCGATCTCGAGGCCGCTGGGAGCGGTGGGCAGGTCGCGCCGCGAGAACCAGCTCAGCGCGAAGAGCAGCAGGACCACGACGTTGCCGCCGCCGTGGAGGAGCCCGATCCGCTTCGCCCGCGTGTCGCCGGGGATCGACAGCCAGTCGATGAGCCCGAACGGCGCCGCGAGCAGGCCCGAGAGGATCCCTGCCGCGATCATGTAGTAGGCCACCAGGGCCCAGTGCTCGCCGTCGGTGGCGAGGTGCAGGATGTCGAACAGCAGGGACGTGCCGAGCAGCCCCAGCGGAAACACGATCAACATCTGGTGGATGGGATGGCCGAACAACCGTGCCTTGGCTTGCATGTCCGTCCTCCTTGGGAAAAGGCCGCAGGAACCGGCCACCCAACAGAGTGCAACGCCTGTGCCGACGTTACAGGGCCGCGTACTCGACCCGGGCCTCGTTGACCTCCTCCGAGTAGGGGAGGACGCGAAAGCCCTCCAGGGCGGCGCCGCCGCGCAGGCGGTCGTCGAGGCAGACGAAGCTCTCGCCGCGGGAGTTCCCGCTGCACCACTCCAGGGCGGCAGCGAGTTGGAGCGCGTCTGCGGCCCGAAGCGGGTGCTTCGTGGCGAGTTGAACTGCGCGCTCCCGCACCTCAATCCAAGCCTCGATCTCAAGCGCATGGGTGAAAAGGGAACGGAGGGTGCTCTCCCCTCTGAGGAAGCTCGAGGCTGCGATCCGGCCTGAACGCTTCGCGCGCGCAAGGGCTCCGTAACACTCGACCGGGGTCGCCCACCACAGAGCCATGCTGGATCTCGTCGGCAGCAGGTTTGCCACCCGGAAGCTGCTTTGTTCGGGCAGCACCAGGGAGATCAGAGCGGAGCTGTCCCAGAAGCTCATCGGTTCTCGATCAGGTCCCTGAGGATCTCGGCCGCCACCTCGGGGTCGATGTTCATGCGAGGCAGGTTCTGCAGCTCCTCGAGAGTGAGCTCGTGGATCGGCGCGCGGAACCTCCCTTCGCGGATCCCCCGAGCGACACGTTCCTCCAGAGTCTCAACAAGCTTCGCCTTTTCCTCGGAACTCTTCTTTTTTGCCATGCGGCGATACTACGAGCGGCCAGCTAGTGTGTCAAGACGCAACACGCCTCACTCCTGTCCGGGTCCTTTGGGCTTGCCGGCGATGGCCAGGAAGAGCTCCTGGACGACCTCCTTGAGCTCGATCGTGTAGTGGGCGAGGTCGCGCAGGCTCTGCTCGAGCTGATCGGCGGTGGGGCGGACGAGCGCGCCTCCGGGCCGCGGCCGGACCTTGTGGGTCAGCCGCTCGTCGAGGAGCTGCAGCTTCTGGTAGGCGTCCTTGAGTCGCTGAGGGTCCATGTCATTTCCTTCCTGATGATGGCGAGGATGACTGCGATGCCTGCAAGGGGATTTGGAGAGTGAAGTCCACGAGACGCTCCAGCTCCTCCGGGGTCAGCCGCTTGGAGTAGGACGGCATCGGGCCGTGCCCCTCCGCGATCCGCTGCCGCACGGCCGCGCGGTCCCCCCGCAGCACCATGGGAGACGACCGCAGGTCGAGGCGCGGATAGAGCCGCACCGGCCGCTGCGGTCCCTCCCCGCTCGGGCCGTGGCAGCGCCGGCAATACGAGCGGTAGAGGCCGGGCGCGCTGCGGTCCCGTGCGCAGGAGGCCAGCGACAGGAGCGGCAGCACCGCCAGCAGGAGGAGCGCGAGCACCGCCCTCAACTCGACGTCCCGGAGGTCCTCTCGCCGCGCAGCACGTGGATGTGGCCGATCACGGCCCGGACCTCCTCCGGGGTGAGCTGGGGGAAGCCCGGCATCTTCCCGAAGACCCCGTCCCGGATCACCGACTCCATGGCCCCGTCGTTGCCGCCGGTCCGCCAGACCTCGTCGCGCAGGTCGGCGTACGGCTCGCCCATGAAGCCGGGCGTGTCGCCGCTGGCGTTGATGCCGTGGCAGTTGGCGCAGTGCTTCCGCCAGACCTTCTCCCCCTGGGACCGCCGGGGGAACGGCAGGGCGTCGCACCCGGCGAGCGCGACCGCCGCGGTCAGGGCGAGGGTGAACAGCGCGGCGCGCGATCTCACTTCGGCTCCTCCCGCCGGTGGACCATCGTGGCCGTCGCCTGGTCCCGCGGCCTCACCACGATCTCGTCGATGTTGACCCGCGAGGGCCGGGTGGCGGCCCAGACGATGCAGTCGGCGACGTCCTCGGCCGTCAGCGGCTCCATGCCGCGGTAGACCGCCTTTGCGCGCTCGGCGTCGCCGGCGAAGCGCACCAGGGAGAATTCCGTCTCCGCCAGGCCCGGCGCGACGTCGGTGACCCGGATCGGCTCGCCCAGCAGCTCCAGCCGCAGCGTGTGGGTGAGCGCCCTCTCGGCGTGCTTGGCCCCGGTATAGCCCGCTCCGCCGGCGTAGGTCTCGAAGCCGGCGATGGAGCCGACGTTGATCACGTGGCCGTCGCCGGAGGCCCGCAGCTTCGGCAGGAGCGCGCGGGTCATCCGCAGGGTCCCGAGCACGTTGGTCTCCCACATCCAGCGCCACTTGTCGTCGACGGCGGCCTCGATCCGCTCGACGCCGACGGCTCCTCCCGCGTTGTTGACCAGCAGGTGGAGGGACTCGGGGAGCCGGCCGGCAAAGGCTCCGACGCTCTCCTCGTCGGTGACGTCCAGGGGCAGGGGAGTAGCGGAGCTTCCGATCGAATCGGCGACCTCCCGCAGGCGGTCCTGGCGCCGGGCGCCGAGGAAGACCTGGAACCCGGCGGCGGCCAGGGCGCGCGCGGTGGCCGCTCCGAATCCCGAGCTCGCTCCGGTGACGACAGCCGTCTTCATCCGTTCTCTCCTAGACCTCGGCCGAGGGGCACAGATCGGCCACCCGGCAGGAAGGGCAGTCCGGCTTGCGCGCCTTGCAGACCTTGCGGCCGTGGTCGATCAGCAGGTGGGACCAGAGCGTCCAGTCCTCGCGAGCCACGAGCGGCAGCAGGTCGCGCTCAGTCTTCTCGGGATCGGTCTCCTCGGTCAGTCCCAGGCGGCGGCAGAGCCGCTGGACGTGGGTGTCCACCACGATCCCCTCGCTCTTCCCGAAGGCATTGCCGAGCACTACGTTCGCGGTCTTGCGCCCGACTCCGGGCAGGGCGTTGAGCTCCTCCATGGTGGCGGGCACGTCCCCGCCGTGCTCGGTCACGAGGGCGCGCCCCAGGTTCTGGAGAGCCCGCGCCTTGTTGCGGTAGAAGCCGGTGGTGCGCACCAGCTCCTCGATCTCGGGCGTGGGAATCTCGGCATAGTCGCGGGCCGTGGGGCAGCGGCGGAACAGGGCCGGCGTGGCCAGGTTCACCCGCTCGTCCGTGCACTGGGCGGCGAGAACGGTGGCGACCAGCAACTGGAGCGGGCTCTGAAAGTCGAGGGAGCAGCGGCTGTCCGGAT
>JBJMGZ010000435.1:0-8876 GCA_045807605.1 Thermoanaerobaculia bacterium
CCGGCTCGCCGCCGGACGCGGACACGGTCGAGATGGCCGGCTTCCCCCCGCGCACCGGCACGCCCCAGTAGGCGATGCGGCTGCCGTCCGGCGACCAGCTCGGCTGCACCGCGTCCTCGTCGACGACCCGCCGCAGCCCGCCGGTGGCGACGTCCACGATCCAGAGCCGGCTCGCCGAGGAGCGCGCCGACGGCTGCGAGATCCCCCCGGTGGCGAACACGATCCGCTTGCCGTCGGGCGACCAGGAGGGGTTGAAGCCGAAATCGGTCAGGCGCCGGACCGACTCGCCGGTCGCTCCCATCAGGAAGAGCCCGCCGCCGTCGCGCCCGGAACGGAAGGCGATCTGCTCCCCGTCCGGCGAGAAGGCGGGCTGGGTGTCCTCCCAGGGCGTGTCCGGCGTCAGGTTGATCGGATTGCCGCCGCCGATGCGCTGGAGATGGATGTCGGAGCTCCCCCCCGAGAGCTTGGCATAGGCGAAGAAGTTGTCGTCCGGCGACAGGGTCGGGAAGAGCTCGCGGCCCTCCTGGTCCGTGATGCGGGAGTAGGTGGCGAAGAGCTCGGAGGAGCGGCCCTCGCCGTCCCAGCGCAGCCAGTACCCGACCGTGGCGGCGCTGACAATCCCCAGGATGCCCAGGCCCAGGGCGGCCGCCGCCCGCAGGCGCCGGGCGCGGCGCGGGACGGGCGCGAGCTCGCGGGTCGCGGTCCCCGTGCCGGAGATGGTCCCGAGCAGGACGCGCAGGTCCGCCAGCACGGCCTCGGCCGTCGCGTAGCGGTCCTGGGTGCGCGGGGCCAGCAGGCGCCGCAGGATGCCCTCCACCTCGGACGGCGCGTCCGGGCGCAGCCGGCGCACCGGGCCGGGCTCTCCCCCGCCGCTCGCAGGGCGCACCCCGGCGAGCATCTCGTAGAGGACCACGCCGACGGCCCAGAGATCGGCGCGCGCGTCGACCTCCTCGCCCCGGGACTGCTCGGGCGACATGTAGGCGGGAGTGCCGATGCGGGCTCCCGTGCGCGTCAGCTCCGCGGCCGCATTGGCCGCGATACGGGCCAGCTTGGCGATGCCGAAGTCCAGGATCTTGACCACACCGTCGTCGGTGACCATCAGGTTCGCCGGCTTGACGTCCCGGTGCACGATGCCATGGCGGTGCGCCTTGGCGAGCCCCTTGAGCACCTGCGCGGCGATGTCGAGCGCGTCGGCGACCGGCAGCGGCCCGCGCGCGTCGATCCGGTGGCGCAGGGTCTCGCCGTCGTAGCAGGGCATGGCGAGGTAGAGCTGGCTCGCGCCCGCCTCCCCCACCTCGTAGACCGTGCACAGGTTGGGATGGTCGAGAGCCGACGCCGCGCGCGCCTCCTGGAGAAAGCGCGCCTTGGCCACGGGGTCCCGCGTCAGCTCGGGCGGCAGGACCTTGATCGCCACGCTCCGCCCGAGGCGCCGGTCCTGGGCCCTGTAGACCACGCCCATGCCGCCGCCGCCGATCAGCTCGCCGATCCGGTAGGGACCGAAGTCGCCGCGGACCTCGGCGGGCCGCCACGGCCCCGGCCGCACGCCGCCGCGCAGTTCGTCCCTCATCTCCCCGGCATCGGCGTAGCGGTCGGACGGCCGGAAGGCGAGCGCCCGCGCCACGATCGCCTGCAGGTCGGCCGGCACCCCGTCGCGCAGCCGGGAGACCGGCGCGGGATCCGCGGCGCCGGCGACCGGTCCGCGGGGATAGGCCGGCCGGCCCGTCACCATCTCGTAGAGGATCGCGCCCAGCCCCCAGACGTCCGAGCGGGCGTCCGGCTCCGCGCCGCGCACCTGCTCCGGGGAGAGATAGCGCGAAAACGCTTCGCTGCACTCGCCCGCGACCAGGGTCCGCTCGTCGAGCCGTCCCAGGCCGCAATCGGCGACCGCGGCCCGGCCCTCGGGAGAGACGAGCACGTCCGAGGGCTTCAGAGCGCGATGGACGAACCCGGCGGCGTGGATGCAGGCCAGGCCCTCGGCCGCCTGGGCCGCCAGGTCCATCGCGGACGCGAGATCGAGCGGACCGCGGGCGATCCGGTCCGCCAGGGACTCGCCCTCGCAGCAGGCCATGGCGACGAAGAGGGTGCCGTCCCGGGTCTCGCCGACCTCGTGGACGGGGCACAGGTTGGGGTGCCGCAGGTTGGAGACGGCCTCGGCCTCGCGGCGCAGGAGCTGGCGCTCCCCGTCGCGCAGGGGACGGTCGGAGACGAGCAGCTTCAGGGCCACGCGGCGTCCCAGGTCCAGGTCCTGCGCCACCCAGACCTCGAACCCGCGCTCCCCCCGGCCGCGCCATTCGAGAAGCCGGAAATGGGAGACCGAGGCTCCCACGGAGAAGGCCGGGGCTCCGACCAGGCCGAAGGGACCGCGCGGACCGTCGTCCGGCGCCTTCGTCTGGCTGGTCAGCCGGCGCAGCGCAAGGCCCATACCCCAAGAGGTGGCAGGAACCGCGCCGGAATTTCAGCTTCAGTAGGCGGGAGTGCCGGAAAGACTGCCGGGAGCCGGGCGCACCGACGCCCGGCGGACCTGCCGCACCACCAGGAGCTGCGCGAGGCCCGCGGCGAACAGGTAGTTCATGCCGAGGCCGCGGAACACGTCCGAGAGGGGGAACCCGGCCGGCAGCGGGCCGGGCTCCAGGGCGACCGCGGCATCGTAGAGGAGCCAGGAGAGCCGGCTCGCCGTGATCAGCGCCCAGGGCCAGACGAAGAGCCCGCCGCGCAGCGACACGGCCGTCAGGAGCAGGGGGGCGACCAGGCACAGGCTGATGACGTCCACCACGGCCGAGACCAGGAGGACCAGCGAGCCCACGTCACCGGCGGCGACCGCCCGCCCGCTCTCCAGCGCGGCCGGACCCGCCACCGCGACCGCGAGCGCCGCGGTCACCCCGGCCACGGCCAGGGCGCCGGAACGGCCTCCCGGCAGCGCGATGGCCGCCATCTTCCACGACCGGGAGAGCATCCAGATGCCGACGAGCTGGCAGAGGTTGGAGAGGACCCCCAGCGCGCTCACCACCGCCTGCGCCGCCAGCACATCGCTCCCCGGCTCGAACGCCGGCATCAGCCGCAGGAGGTCGCGGACCAGGATCGCGACCGCTCCCGCTGCGAGCCAGAGCCAGGCGCGGCGCAGGTGGTCCCCGCGCTCGAAGGCGGACACCGCCGCGGCACAGCCGGCGATGCCGAGCAGGCGCGTCAGGATGCGCTGCCAGTAGTTGAACGGCGCCAGGGCCTCGCTGCCGAGGAGCCACCAGGCGACGGCGCAGAACGCCGCGGCAAACAGGAGAGGGAACAGCGCCAGCCAGCGGAATCGCATGTCAACGCACCTCGCGGGAGATCTGCAGCAGGAGGTCGTCGGCCGTGGCACGGCCCATCAGCGCCTGGAGGAACGGCCGCAGCCCGTCCACCAGCGGCGCGAGCTGCGCCGGGCTCAGCTCCTCGGGAGATACGTTCAGGTCGCGCCGCGCCACCGACTTGATCCACATCTGGGCATTGAAGCCGCCGATGTAAGGCGCCAGCCGTGCCGCGACCTGCTCCGAAATGGACGAGGAGAAGCTCGTCACAGGGTTACGCCTCCGCAAGAGCCCCGGGGGGCCATGTCCAGGTTGTTGGCAGGAGTATAGCCCATCTCCATCCGGGCACGAGGCTTGCTCCCCTCTCCGGGGAAAGGAGGTATCCATGGAAATTCAATGGCAAAGGGACATCGAAGCGGCGCAGCGGGACGCGAGCCAGGCCGGCAGGCCGTTGCTCCTCGACTTCAGCGCCGCCCCCATGTGAGGGGGATGCGCTCGGCTGGATGCCGAGGTCTACCCCGATCCCCAGGTCTCGACCTTCATCACTGAAAACTTCGTCCCCTACCGGGCTCACGTCAAGGAGCAGCCGGAGGCGTTCGAGCGCTTCGGCGTGCAGTGGACGCCGACCGTGGCCATCCGCGACGCGGACGGCACGGAGCGCCACCGCTTCGAAGGCTTCCTGCCCGCGCCCGACTTCCTGGCGCAGCTGCGGCTCGGCCTGGCGCACGCGGCCCGGGCGCGCGGCGACTGGGCGGACGCCGAGCGCCGGTACCGCGAGCTCGCCGGCGATCCCTCCGCCGGAGAGGTGGCAGCGGAGGCGCTCTACTGGGCGGGCGTCTCGAAGTACAAGGGGAGCGGCGACGCCGCCGCGCTGGCCGAGACCGCCGGCCACTTCAAGACCCGCTTCACGGACAGCCCGTGGGCGAAGAAGGCTTCGGTCTGGGCCGGTAGCTAGAGAGCTGACTGGAGAACCATGCGGCCCGCGGCGCTGGCCCAGCGCCGCGGGCCGGCGAACAGGCGCAGCGGCTCGCGCGCGGCGCGCATCTCCGCCCGCGCGCCGAACGGGAAGCGGTAGCTCACGCGCGAGCCGTCGATATAGAGCCAGCCCGCTTCCATCTGCGACTCGACGGCGAGCTCCGCGCCGGGCGCGAGGAAGCCGCTCGCCAGGCGGAAGCCCACTCCCGTCCGGCGGTAGAGCTCGCGCGCCCGGAACTGCAGCCGCCGCGAGCGCAGCGGCAGGACCGCGCCGCCCGACGAGCGGATGCCGGCGGTCGAGCCGGCCGGGGTCGAGACCCAGAGGCCCGAGGAGCGGTGCGTCTCCGAAATCCTTCCCAGGCGCACCAGGTAGCGGCTGGTCGCCGCCGGGTGCTGGTGCGCGATGAGCACGTCGTTGAGCGCGGCTTCGGGGAGCGTCACCCCGTCGAGGCTGACGGAGAGCCGGGTCACCGGCACCGGCTGAAGACGGCCGGCAGCGATGGCGTCGAGGGTCGCCGGGATCGTCGAGCGCTGCGCGAGAGCGAGGTAGCCGACACTGTCGCGCGGCGCCGAGTTGACGCCCAGGAGCGTGCCCTCCCTGACGTGGTGCGAGGCGGTGAGGAGCGTGCCGTCGCCGCCGACGCTGACGACGAAACGGGCGCGGGCCAGCACCGCGCAGGCCGCCTCGTCGGGACTGACGTCGACGACGAGCGGCTCGACCCCGTGGCGCTTCAGGGCGGCGAGCAGCGCGGCGAGCGTGCGGTCGTGCTCGGCCGCGGCCGGAGCCACCGTCCGCGCCACCTGCCGGCCGCTCCCCGCGAGCCGCGCCGCGCCGCCGGGACGCGCCAGCATCGGGGTCTTGACGACCACCACGCAGGGAGCGAGCGGCGTTGCGGTCTCCGGCCTGGGCACCGGGGGAAGATATCAGCGGAAAGGACGACAAGGACCGCAAGGGCACCAAGGACCTCAAGGACAAAAAGAAAGAACGTCCGGCTCCGCTGTCCTCATTGTCCTTGGTGTCCTTGGTGTCCTTGTCGTCCTTACCCGGCCCGGACGTAGTGCACGACCAGGAGGGTGACGTCGGCAACCAGGACAACCAGGTGAAGATCCAGCCGTTCCCGGCGTCGCAGCTGCTCGGATACCGCTGGCCTCAGAGCTTGTGAAAAAATCCCGCATCCGGGGAAAATTGGTGAGGCTGGCAGGAGAAACCGACGTAAGGGCGTCGGTGCGCCGGGGTTGGTGAAGGATAGTCGTGGAGCCCGATGCCCTCCAGGGCGTCTGGAATGACCGAGATCGGGGCTCTGCGAGAGCAACTACTGCCCTGTTTCTGCCTTTGGGATGCCCTTCATGCTGGCGCCGCGAGTCCGGAGCCCACACCCAGAGAGAGCCTACGCATCAGATTGTGGGCGATGGCATACCACAACAGGACGGCGCGGACCTTTTTCTTTCCGCGTACCAGCAAGCGCTGGAGCCCACGGTTGCGCGCCTGTGCGTTGACGCATTCCACAGTGGAGGCCCGCTGCTTGTAGATCTCCTTGGCCTCTGATGTGCCCATGCGCTGACGCCATTGCGAGATCGACGGGGAGTCGGTCGCAAGGGGTACATACGGATCGCGCGTCTTGTCTTTGGGCTTGGCCACCGGAGCATAGACCATGGTGCCCAACTCGCTGGCCTTCTCAATGTCTTTCAGAGCGGCAAAACCACCATCCACCAAGCTTTCCCCAGGGATCATTCCATAGCGCTGTTGAAGTTGTTCGATCATCGGTACCAACTGGCCCTGATCGCTGCCGCTGTTGCTCACTTCCACACCGACCACGAACTGCGTCTCAGTATCGACCGCAAACTGGCCGTTGTAGGCCGGACGGAAACCACCATCGGCCATCTTCATGACCCGGGCCTCGGCATCTGTCGTCGACACCCGGGCCTTGTCTTTCTCGGCAGCTGGCTTCTTGGCGGTGACATCCGGCATCTGCGCCAGCGCCGCCGCGACCCGTTGGCGCCGATCTTCGGTCGCGCGCTGACGGGCTGCCGCCTGACGACGACTCGTCGCCTCTGGATTCTCCTCCAACTCTTTGTGCAGATGCCGAACCTGCTCCTCAGCCTCTTCCAGGCACTGCTCCAGAGTCTCCTGGCGCCTAAAGGAAGCGGCTCCCGCACTCGCGCGCAACCGGATCCCATCCTGAGACACCCGATTCAGTTTCACCAGATCTTGATGCATCAACACCGCCATGCTGTGCGTCAGCACGCCATCGAGATACTCTCCGTGCTGAACCCGAAAATCCGACAACGAGTGGTGGTTGACCGACACGCCGCCCAAAATCCACCGATAGGCATCGTGCTGCTGGGTCAGGCGCTCCAGCGCTCGCGCGCTGCCCACACCTTCGATGGTGGCGTACAGCCACAACGCCAGGTAGATCCGTGGGTCAATGGCCGGCCGCCCGGCAACACCCTCTACCGCCTGCACCTTCGCGTACAGAGGGCTCAGGTCCAGCGACTCGACGAACTCCCACACGGCACGCGCCGGGTGATCCGGCGCCAACAGGCTTTCCAGATCCACAGGGCGCAGCTCTACCTGGGCACGGTTGGGTAGCACCAACCGTGGCTTGCCCGGCACTGGGGTGCGCTCAATCTTCCCTGACGCCGCAGGGATGGGGAACAGAGTATCGCTCATGCACGAAGTATCTCATGACCACGAGCCACCGAAACCCCCTTACCCGGAATTTTTTCACAGCCTCTCAGGCCTGAAGGCTCTCCGGTGGGCGCCACCGGCTACGGCCCGGCCTTCTTGCAGCCGGAGCTGTGGATCAGAAAGCCCGGGGCTGGAAGCCGTCGGGCACCTGGATCTCGAACTGGCCGTCGTGGATGCGCGCCAGATAGATGCCTTCGGCGAGGACCTTCTCCTGCAGTTTCTCGGGGGCATCGACGGCAGCGAGCACGCCGTAGACCTTCTTGTCCCGGTGATCGGGAAAGTAGTCCCGGAGCTCGCGCAGGGTCTTCCGCATCTGATCGAGGGCCTCTTCCCGGAGGTGGCTCTTGACCTCGACGACGAACAGGTCGTCCCTGGTATTCGAGTAGGCGAGCACGTCCAGCTCCATGGAGTGGCCGTTGCGCCGCATCCGGACCCGGGGGGCGATGAAGTCCATGCCGAAGCGCTGGGTCAGGATCTTGGTCATGGACGGCAGCGCCAGGCCCTCGGTGAAAGACCCGAACTTGTCGCCCAGACCGCCGATCTGCCGGCCCAGCTCCTTGATCTGCCTGTCGGTCGCTTGCAGCTGCCGGTCGGTCGCTTGCAGTTGCCGGTCAGTCGCCCGCAGCTGCCGGTCGGTCTCCCGTTGAGACTCCGCCAGCGAAGCCACCAGCTCCTTGAGCTCTTCATCGGTCATGGATCGTTCTCCCCGGGCACACCACGCCACCTTGTTGATATCCTATCACGGAACGGATGGACCCGGAAAGGAGTACGCGCCCGGTGCCCGTCCGGGGTCCATTCCGAGCCCAATGCCCAATGTTCTACATGCTACAATTACTCCTCGTGGAGGGTCCATGGAGCAACGAGTGAGCCTGCGGGAAGTCAACCAGAACCTGACCCGCTACGTGAAGGCAGCGGAAGCCGGAGAGCGGATCGTCATCACGCGGCGCGGCAAGCCTGTGGCGCTCCTCTCCCCCGTGCCCCGTCAGGAGCGCTCTCTGAGCGCGGAGCAGGAAGCGGCGCTGGAGCGGCTCCTCAGCCAGAACCACCACCTCGGAGGTCGGGCTCCGTCGCGGGAAGAGCTTCATGAGCGTTGAGCGGCTCAGCCTCGACGCCAACATCCTTTTCTACACCGTTGACGCCGATGCCGGAGAGCTGCAGGAGCGAGCGCGGGGAATCGTGCATCAAGCGGCACTGGCCGACTGTTTTCTGACCCTGCAGACTCTCTGCGAATTCTTCGCCTCAACCACTCGCAAGGGCAAGCTCACCGCAGCTCAGGCAGCAGCTCACGTCGAGGACTGGCAGACGCTGTTTCCCGTCGTGGCCGCCACCCCTGGAAGCCTCCGGCTCGCGATGCGGGCTGTCGAGCAGCACAACCTCTCGTTCTGGGATGCCATGCAATGGGCGGTTGCCAAGCAGGCCGGCGCAACGCTGCTGTTGAGCGAAGACCTTCAACACGATCGCGAGCTGGAAGGCGTTCGCTTTCGGAATCCGTTCGTGGTCGAAGATCCCTTCGCAGCTTCCTGAGGGCTCAATCAATCACCCAGGCGCGCCCAGGTCTCATATGGGACACCGTGGGAATCCAGGAAGGATTCGAGTCGTTCACGGCTCTGGATGGTTTCCTGGGCTCGTTCGGAGGCGTGGGTTTCCGTCGTCCATTCTAGATGCAGGCGGCGCGCCTTCCCTGGGACCGCTGGCGTCTCGCCGGCATACTCAAGACATTGGGCCGAAGGCCCGGCCTTCTTGCAGCCGGAGCGGTGGATCAGAAAGCCCGGGGCTGGAAGCCGTCGGGCACCTGGATCTCGAACTGGCCGTCGTGGATGCGCGCCAGGTAGATGCCTTCGGCGAGGACCTTCTCCTGCAGTTTCTCGGGGGCATCGACGGCAGCGAGCACGCCGTAGACCTTCTTGTCCCGGTGATCGGGAAAGTAGTCC
>JBJMGZ010000436.1:0-4229 GCA_045807605.1 Thermoanaerobaculia bacterium
CGGAGCCTCTGGCAGGGGAGATCTCGCCGCAGAGCCTCGCCTACGTCATCTACACCTCGGGCTCGACCGGCAAGCCCAAGGGCGTGCAGATCCCGCACGCGGCCGTGGTCAACTTCCTGAGCTCGATGAGCAGGAAGCCCGGCCTGACGAGCGCCGACACGCTGCTCGCCGTGACCACGCTCTCCTTCGACATCGCCGGCCTCGAGCTCTACCTGCCGCTCGTCTGCGGCGCGCGTCTGCTGCTGGTCTCGCGCGAGACCACGCAGGCCGGCGAGAAGCTCAAGGAGGTCCTGGAGACCCGGGGCGTCACGGCCATGCAGGCCACGCCCGCGACCTGGCGCCTGCTGCTGGTGTCGCGCGAGACCACCCAGGCCGGCGAGAAGCTCAAGGAGATCCTCGAACGGAAGGGCGTCACCGCCATGCAGGCCACCCCGGCCACCTGGCGGCTGCTGCTGGCGGCGGGCTGGCTGGGTGACCGCGACCTCAAGATCCTCTGCGGCGGCGAGGCGCTGCCGCGCGACCTCGCCAACCAGCTCCTCGGCGCTTGCGGCTCCTTATGGAACGTCTACGGCCCCACCGAGGCCACGATCTGGTCGACGCTCGACCGGGTCGAGTCCGCGGGACCGATCACCATCGGGCGCCCGCTCGACAACACCGAGATCTACCTCGTCTCGCGCGAGCTCAAGCCGGTGCCGGTCGGCGTGCCCGGCGAGCTGCTGATCGGCGGCGCCGGCCTGTCGCGCGGCTACCGCGGCCGGCCCGACCTGACCGCCGAGAAGTTCATCGCCCATCCGTTCGCCGACCAGCGGCGCCAGGAGCCGGGCGCGCGCCTCTACCGCACCGGCGACCTCGCCCGGCACCTGCCCGACGGCCGTATCGACTTCCTCGGCCGCATCGATCATCAAGTCAAGGTGCGCGGCTTCCGCATCGAGCTCGGCGACATCGAGGCCGCGCTGGAGCAGCACCCCGCCATCGCCCAGGGCGTGGTCGTGGCGCGCGAGGACACGCCGGGCAACAAGCAGCTCGCGGCCTACGTCGTCAAGGCTCCGGGCGGCGAAGGGCCGAACGTGACCGACCTGCGCGCCTGGCTCAAGGACAAGCTGCCGGAGTACATGGTGCCGTCGCTCTACACCTTCCTCGAGGCGATGCCGCTGACGCCGAACGGCAAGGTCGACCGTCGCGCCCTGCCGGCTCCGGACCGCGCCGCGGCCGCCCGCGAGTACGTGGCGCCGCGCGACGAGAAGGAAGAGTTCTTCTGCGGCCTCTGGCAGGAGCTGCTCGGCCTCGAGCGGGTCGGCATCAACGACGACTTCTTCGAGCTCGGCGGCGACTCGCTGCTCGTCATCCGCGTGGTGACCAAGGCGAACAAGGCCGCCATGGGAATCACCACCAAGCAGGTCTTCCAGCACCGCACCGTGGCCGAGCTCGCCCTGGTCGCGGGAACGACCGAGATCGTGGCGGAGCAGGAGCCCTGGTCGGGGCCGCTGCCGTGGACGCCGGCGCAGCTCCACTTCCTGGAGCAGCAGCACCCCAACCCGGACTTCCACACCATCGGCATCCTCATGGAGCCGAAGGACGGCGATCTCAAGGTGGACCTGTTCCGGCGCGCGATGGAGCACGTCATGCTTCACCACGACAACCTGCGCGTGCGCACGGTGGGGGAGGGCCGCTTGGGGGAGGACAGCCCCATGAGCCTCTTCATCGATCCGCCCGGCGCGCCCGTCAACCTGCTGCGCATCGACCTCTCCGGCCTGTCCGAGGAGACGCAGGTCGCCGCGTTCCGCGCCGCGGTTCGCCAACTGGTGATAAGCTGCAAAATGTCCGCAGGCAACCTGGTGCGCACCGCCCTGTTCAACTTCGAGCCGGGCAAGGTGCGGTTCCTCCACATCGCCTCGCAGTACATGGCGGGAGACATCAACTCCCTGCCCATCTTCCTCGACGACCTGGATGCCGCCTACCGGCAGCTCGAAGAGGGAAAGCCGATCGAGGTGCCGCGCAAGACCACCTCGGCCCGGCAGTGGGCGCAGCGCCTGGCGGAGCGCGCCCTGCCCGGCGGAATGCCGCAGCAGGAGCTCGACTACTGGCTGGCGCAGGCGCCGCACAACCCGCCCCGGTTCCCGATGGATCACGACCTCGGGCCGAACAGCTGGGTGGCGGCGAAGTTCCAGCCCGCGGAGTTCGATCTCGAAGAGACCGAGATCCTGCTCCAGAAGGTGCCGCGCTTCCTCGGCGTGCAGATCGACGCCGTGCTGGTGGCGGCCGTGCTCTCCGCGTTCGAGTCCTGGGTCGGCACGCGCTCGCTGCCGATCTACCTGCTCGGGCACGGGCGCGAGGCGCTCTACGACGACATGGACCTGACCCGCACGGTGGGCTGGTTCAACACGATCTACCCGGTGCTGCTCGACATGGGGCCGGACCCGGACCCGATCGCGAGCGCGCGCGAGCTCAACCGCCAGCTCCGCCGCATCCCGCACGGCGGCACCGGCTACGGCATCCTGCGCTACCTGAGCAAGGACCCCGACGTCGTGGCGCACATGAACAAGGCCCTGGAGCCGCAGGTGTTCTTCAACTACCTCGGCCCGGACAACACCAAGGAGCTCGGACGGCTGTCCAAGGTCGACATGTTCGGCGGCTATCACCAGGACCGCCACACCCGGAGGCTCTGCCCGATCACGATCGGCGCCTATGTCATCAAGGACAAGATGCTGATCAAGTGGGAACACAACACAAACCTGCACAAGGTCGAAACTGTCAAGGCGCTGGCGCAGCGTTGCGGAGACGTGCTGCGCTGGTTCGTGAACGATTACCGGACCCGCGGCGCTGGCGCCGCCTCCTAAGCTCGAAGGGAAAACAATGGCATCAATCGAGAAGACTGATTTCAAGACGTTCGGCACCATGTGGCTCGGACAGCTGGTCTCGCTGATCGGCTCGGGCCTGACCGCGTTCGCGCTCGGCGTCTGGGTGCTGCAGCACACGCACTCCGTCACCCAGTACACGCTGACCATCGTCTTCGCCGGCCTGCCCGGCATCCTCATCGGCCCCATCGCGGGCGCCTACGTCGACCGCTGGGACCGCAAGTGGGTGATGTTCTTCACCGACCTCGGGCCCGGCCTCACCGTGCTCGTCTACGCCTACCTGCTGTACACGAACCAGCTCCAGGTCTGGCACGTCTACTGCGGCGTGTTCTTCAACTCGATCATGGCCACCTTCCAGTGGCCGGCCTACATCGCGGCCATCACCATGCTCGTCGCGCGCAAGGACTACCCGCGCATCAACGGCCTGCTCGAGCTCGGCCAGTCGATCAACCTGATCGCCGCGCCCGCCATCTCCGGCGCCCTGATGTACCTGATCGGCCTGAAGAACATCCTGCTGATCGACTTCTGCACCTTCCTGTTCGCCGCCACCGCGCTGCTGCTGGTCAAGATCCCGCGGCCGGAGGAGAGCGCCGAGGGCCGGCGCGCCAAGGGCTCGATCTGGAAGGAGGCGGCCTTCGGCTGGGTCTTCATCCGCGAGCGTCCCGGCCTGCTCAACCTGCTGCTCCTCTTCGCGAGCGTCAACCTGGTGATGTCGATGTGCGGCGTCGCCATCCTGCCGATGGTGCTCGGCTTCGCCAACGAGGCCGCGGTGGGCACGATCATGTCGCTCGTCGGCGTCGGCACGCTCATCGGCGGCGCGATCATGACCACGACCGGCGGCTTCAAGAAGCGGGTGCACGGCGTGCTCCTCGCCTGGGCGGCGCTGAGCGTCTGGTTCGTGCTCGTCGGCATCAGGCCCAATCTCTACCTGGTGGGCGCGGGCGTGCTGCTCTGGTACGTCGGCCTGCCGATCATGAACGCGTCGAGCCAGGCGATCTGGCAGAGCAAGACCCCGCATGACGTGCAGGGCCGCGTCTTCGCGGTGCGCCGCATGATCGCCCAGTTCACGGTGCCGATCGGCGACTTCTCGGCCGGCCCGCTGGCCGACAAGGTGTTCAACCCGGCGCTCATGCCCGGCGGCGCGCTCGCCGACACCGCCGGCCGCGTGGTCGGCGTGGGTCCGGGCCGCGGCATCGGCATGATGCTCCTGACCATGGCCCTCGTCCCCGCCATCACCGCCCTGGTCGGCTTCTTGAACCCGCGCGTGCGCAACGTCGAGGCCGAGCTGCCCGATGCCAACCGCAAGCCCGAGCCCAAACCCGAGCCCAAGCCCGAGACGGACGTCCCCGAGGACGCCGCGGCGCAGGCCTGACC
>JBJMGZ010000437.1:0-6907 GCA_045807605.1 Thermoanaerobaculia bacterium
AACCACCCGAGTAGCTCCCCGCGCACTTGCACCGCTCTTCTCCTCTAGGAGATCCTCTATCTCCGCCTCGGTCGGATGCTCGTGCCTATGAGTACCACTTTTCACGGTCCGTTCCTTTCTCTCGCCTTCGTCGATACAAGGCGGGGCAGCTCTCCTGCGGCTGCCCCCGCCTGATTAACCTAGCCTAGGGGCACTTGGGGTGGCCCAAGGGATCGATGGTGCATCCGTCGCCCGCCGTCACCTTCTTCTTGGGACTCTTCTGGGTCTTCTTCCCGAGGACCCGGTTCAACAGCTCCATCGCCTGATCCATGCAGCTCTTGTCCGCATTCGAGACCGCCGGCCTGGGCACCTGCATCCTCGCCTGGGCGGCCGGGACCACGACGAAATTCAGACTGAGCGCAACTACGGAGACTACCACAACCCGAGAAATGAAATGAAACATGTCAAATTCCCTCCTAGGAATAAATGCGAACTTACCGAGCCGGATGCCCGGCGTCCGCCATACAGCCAAAAGAATCAAAAGAAAGGCGTTACGTCTTTAGTAGGTGTCCGGCCCCGAGCGAAGCGGGACATTCTGCGAGAGATTCCTTGGGAGTACATGGTTTGTCCTCCAGGGAGGACAATTTTCCTTCCGGAGGGTCAGGCCCTGCCCCACGTGGAAACGGGCTAAACAGCACGGAAGAATAGAGATGTCGGCGCATATGTCGATCAGGGTCACGGCATGGCACACGCCTTGTAACTGGACTCCCGTGGAACCACGGCTCTGCCGAGCCGGAAGGTGAAAGGAGTGAGCCATGCTCGAAATAAGGAACCAGCGAAGGGGTGCGGCCTGGATCGCTTCTCTTCTGATGCTCGTGCTGTTCGTGGGCTGCGCCTCCAGCGGTGCTCCGCGCCGCGAACGCGAGCCGTATGTGACGAAGCGGGACCGCACCTGGAAGGGAGCGGGGGTGGGCGCCGCGGCCGGCGCGGCCGGGGCGGTGCTGATGGGCAAGCGGGAGGCCGACGAGATCCTCGCCGGCGCGGCCATCGGAGCCGTGATCGGCGGCGGGGTGGGCGCCTACATGGATGCCCAGCAGGAGAAGCTGGCGCGAATCCCGGGCACCGAGGTGGAGCGGGTGGACGACGACACGCTGCTGGTCCACTTCGAGAACGACGTCCTCTTCGAGGTGGATTCGGCCCGCGTCGACTCCGACGGGCGACAGACCCTGGAGGACGTGGCCGGAGTCCTCGGCGAGTACCCGAAGACCGCGGTCGTGGTCCAGGGTCATACCGATTCGACCGGCAGCGAGGAGCACAACCTCGACCTGTCGGAGCGCCGGGCCGAGTCGGTGCAGCGGTACCTGGCGAGCCTGGGGGTCGATCCCGGCCGCTTGGCCACCATGGGCTTCGGCGAGGACTCGCCGGTGGCGAGCAACGACACCGAGTCGGGTCGCCGGCAGAACCGCCGCGTGGACATTCTGCTCCGGGCCAAGGCCGGTCCGGTCCGCGACTCCACCGGGCGTTAGTCACATCCGGCGGGTCCGCCTCAGCAGGGTGGGCTCGCCGGGCTCAGCATTCCTCCCCGCCACGAAATAGAACGACATGGCACAACTCTTGTACTCATAGAACGAGGAAAGGAGAGTGCCTGATGCCCGCGGTCACCCGTACCTCCCACCCCTCCGCCTACGAGTTCATCCCCCCGAAGCCGACGATCCCCAAGCTCTGGCAGGCGGCGCAGGCGTGCCGGGCATGCGACCTTTATAAGCTGGGGACACAGGCGGTGCTCGGGGAGGGGCCGCGGCAGGCCGCAGCCCTATTCATCGGCGAACAGCCGGGGGACCAGGAGGACCTCGCCGGCCGGCCTTTCGTCGGCCCGGCCGGGCGGGTGCTCGACGAAGCTCTCGCGGAGGTGGGCATCCCGCGCAAGGAGGTGTTCGTCACCAACGCGGTCAAGCACTTCAAGTGGGAGCCCCGGGGCAAGCGCCGCATCCACCAGAAGCCGACCCTGGGAGAGGTCAAGGCCTGCCGCCCCTGGCTGGAGACCGAGCTCGCGATCGTCCAGCCCCAGGGGATCGTCTGCCTCGGCGCCACCGCCGCCCAGTCCCTCCTCGGACCCCAGTTCCGGATCACCCGCGACCGCGGCCGGTTCTTCGACTCCGAATGGGCGAGCTGGATCACGGCCACGATCCATCCGTCGGCCATCCTGCGCATGCCCGACCGCGAGAAACGGGAGGAGGCCCGCCTGCTCTTCCTCGAAGACCTGCGCAAGGTCCTCAAGCGGCTACAAGGCTAGCCTTCACCTCCGCCGGCTCCTCGACAGGCATGGCCGCGTGCCGCTCCAGCCAGCCCGCCGCCTCTTCCCAGAGGGTGTCGCGGAACCGGTCGCGGAAGAAGCCGAAATGGCCCACCGGGGGCAGACCGGCGGTGTGCGGCACCAGGTGGCGATGGACCACCCGGGCGTTGCGGTAGAAGTGGAGCAGGGCCACGGCCGCGGCCCGCGGCGCGAAGTCGTCGTCCTCGAAGCTGTAGGCGAAGATCGGCCGGGCGAAGCGGTCGAACCCGGCGCGCCGCTCCTCGTGGCCGTCCAGGAGAAACTGCGGCCGGCGGCCCCAGGCGGCCCACTCGCGCGCCACGCCGCCGGGGAGATCCTCCTTCATCCCCATCCATCCCGGCATGTATCCGCAGGCGCGGCTCACCGCCGGGAAGATCAGGTGCCAGAAGAGCGCGATCCGCCAGCGCTCCGGCGAGGGCCAGTGCCCCCAGTAGCCGCTCTGGGACCCCACGGTAAGCAGGGCGCCGATCCTCTCGTTGTTCTGCGCCAGGCCGACGAGCTGCCCGCCCACGCTGTGCCCGACCGAGAGCAGCCGCGCGGGCTGCACGTGCCGGCCGGCCCAGTCGATCACCCCGGCGAGATCCTCCTCGCCCCACTGGTGCATCCGCGCCTGGAACCCGCGCAGGCTCTTCGGCCGCGACTCTCCGATCCCCCGGTAGTCGTAGGTCAGGACCGCGAAGCCGCGGCCGGCGAGGAAGCGGGCGAAGCCGTCGTAGTAGGTCCGGGGCACCGCCGTCGCCGAGCTGACCACCACCAGGGTCTCGTGCCCCCACGCCGCGCCCTTGCCCGGATGGCCCTGAGGCTCGTACAGCGTCGCGGCCAGCTTGAAGCCGTCCCGGGCGGGAAGGCGCAGGCTCCGGTCGATCCCCTTCTCTGCGCTCATGGCAGCCTCCTTTTCAGACGCGCTCGGTCAGACCCGCTCCAGAATCGCGGCGATCCCCTGGCCGCCGCCGATGCACAGGGTGACGAGGGCCGTGGCCAGCCCGCGGCGCTCGAGCTCGTCCAGGGCGGTGCCGAGCAGCATCGCCCCGGTGGCGCCGAGCGGATGGCCGAGTGCGATGGCGCCGCCGTTGACGTTCACCTTCTCGGGGTCGATCCCCAGGTTGCGGATGGTCTGCAACGGGACCGCGGCGAAGGCCTCGTTGATCTCCCAGAGGTCGATGTCTCCCGGCTGCATGCCGGCCTGTTCCAGGGCCTTTTGCGAGGCGGGGGTGGGAGCGGTCAGCATGATGACCGGCTCGCTCCCGGCGGTGGCCAGGGCGCGGATCCGCGCCCGCGGCTTCAGGCCGTGGGTCCGCACGTAGTCCTCCGAAGCGAGGAGGACCGCGGCCGCTCCGTCCACCACGCCGCTGGAGTTGCCCGCGGTGTGGACGTGGCGGATCTCCCCGGCCTCGGGGTAGCGCTGGAGCGCGATCGGGTCCCAGGTCGCGCCCATGGCGACGAAGGAGGGAGCCAGGGCTGCGAGCCCCTCGGCCGTGGTGTCCGGCCGCGCGTGCTCGTCCCTCTCCAGGACCACCTGGCCGGACTCCGGATCGCGGACCGGGACCCGGCTTCGGAACCGGCCCTCCTGCTCGGCCTGCGCGGCCCGGCGCTGCGACTCCAGGGCGAAGCCGTCGATCTCCTCCCGGGAGAAGCCCTCGAGGGTGGCGATCAGGTCGGCGCTGATCCCCTGGGGGACCTGGTAATGCCGCTTGCGCAGATGAAGATTGTTGCCGTCCTGGCCCGCGCCGTCCGAGCCGATCGGATTGCGGGACATGCTCTCCACCCCGCCCGCCACGACCAGTTTCTGGAAGCCGGAGCCGACCCCCATGGCGGCGAAGCTCACCGCCTGGAGCCCCGAGCCGCAGAAGCGGTTCAGGCTCACGCCCGTGACCTCGATCGGCCAGCCGGCCGCGAGGACCGCGTTCCTGGCCACGTTCGCCCCCTGCTCGCCGGCCTGGGAGACGCAGCCGACGATCACGTCGTCGACCTCGGCGGGGTCGATGCCGGAGCGCCCGGCCAGGCCGTCGAGCACCTGGGCCATCAGCTCCTGGGGATGGATTCCGGATAGGGCGCCCTTGCCCGCCTTGCCGCGACCTCGCGGCGTGCGGACGGCGTCCAGGATGTAGGCGTCGGACATGGGGATTCTCCTGTCAAGCACGAACGATCGTGCGTTTCCGGGACGGGTGCGGCGCGGCGAAACCCGTGCGGGCGTTCATCGGCTCAGGCCTTGTAGAAAGCGAGGAGACGTGCGAAGGAGCCGCGGGCGAGCTCGCCCGCGTTGGGATTGCGCATCAGCCGCAGGGCATGGTGGTAGCCGAGCACGATGGAGTCGACCTCGAATGCGAACTGCTCGGGATCGAGGTCGGACCGGAAGTGTCCGGCCTCGACCGCCAGCCGGGCCGCCTTGGCCATGAACGCGGCCCGGCTGCGGAAGGCCTGCGCCAGGAAATCGCGCTGCGGACCGGGGCGGTCGTCGAGCTCGGTCGAGGCGGCCACGAGCACGCAGCCGCCGGGCATGTCGGGAGCGTTGGACCACGCCAGCCAGTTCTCGAACAGGGCGCGGAGGCGCGGCTCGCCCCGCGGCGCGGCCAGGGACGGGCGGATCACGGTCTCGGTGAACCGCTCCACCGCGGCCTGGAGCACCTGGAGCTGAAGCTCGTCCTTGGACCCGAAGTGGGCGAACAGGCCGCTCTTCGACAGGCCCAGCTCGGAGGAGAGCGAGCCAATGGTCAGCCCCTCCAGCCCGTCGCGGCTGGCGATGCGGACCGCCTGGTCCAGGATCCGCTCGCGGGTTTCGGCGCCCTTGCCCATGAATGCAATGTACGAACGATCGTTCTATTTGTCAAGCCATTCCTCTATCGAAAGATAGACGCGGAGAGGATGGGAGAGGTTGTACAATGGCTGCGTTCCGAGTTTTTTCTGATCGTCCGAAGGACCCCCCAAGGAGGGATCATGGATCTGCGGCGTATCTTCTCTCTGTCCTTGCTTGTCCTCGGTTTGGCTGTGCCGGCCGCCGTCGCCGCGCAGACGCCCAAGACGCTGACCGTGACGATTGCCCCGGGTGGCGGTGGCACGGTGGTCAGCGCTCCCGCTGGAATCAACTGCCCGGGCGACTGTACGGAATCCTATGCCCACGGGACCGATGTGACCCTGACGCCCACGGCGGACGTGGGCAAGATCTTCACCGGCTGGTCCGGCGACTGCACGGGCACCGGTGCCTGCACGGTGAAGCTGAACCAGAACCGCGCCGTGACGGCGGCGTTCCAGACCGCCTTCACGCTCTCCGTGAACAAGGCCGGGACGGGCTCCGGAACGGTGACGAGCTCGCCGGCTGGGATCAACTGCGGCGTCGACTGCGGCGAGCCGTATGCCACCGGCACCGTCGTCACCCTGACGGCGACGCCGGCGACCGGCTCGACCTTCACCGGCTGGAGCGGCGACTGCACGGGCACCGGAACCTGCGTGGTGACCATGACCGCGGCACACTCGGTGACGGCGACGTTCACAATTCAGACGTTCACCCTGTCGGCGAGCCTGGCCGGGACGGGCAGCGGCACGGTGACGAGCGCGCCGGCCGGGATCAACTGCGGCGTCGACTGCTCGGAGGTCTACGACTACAACACGGTGGTCGCGCTGACCGCCACTCCTGCCGTGGGCTCGGTGTTCGACGGCTGGAGCGGCGACTGCACGGGCACGGGCGCCTGCAACGTGACCATGGACCAGGCGCGCTCGGTGACGGCGACCTTCTCGGTGGCGAATTTCGAGCTGTCGGTGAGCCTGGCGGGAGCCGGGAGCGGCTCGGTGATGAGCTCTCCGACCGGAATCGACTGCGGCTCGGATTGCAGCGAGTCCTATCCTTACAACACGGTGGTCACCCTGACCGCCACTCCTGCCGTGGGCTCGGTGTTCGACGGCTGGAGCGGGGACTGCACGGGCACCGGGACCTGCAACGTGACCATGGACCAGGCGCGCTCGGTGACGGCGACCTTCTCGGTGGCGACGTTCGAGCTGACGGTGAGCCTGGCAGGGCCGGGTAGCGGCTCGGTGGCGAGCTCGCCGGCCGGGATCGACTGCGGCTCGGATTGCAGCGAGACGTACCCGTACAACACCGAGGTCACGCTGACGGCGACTCCTGCCGTGGGCTCCGTATTCGGCGGTTGGGGCGGAGACTGCACGGGCACGGGGACTTGCACCGTGACCCTGGACCAGGCGCGCTCGGTGACGGCGACCTTCGAGGTCGGCACCTTCGTGCTCAGCGTGGCCAAGGACGGCGACGGCGCGGGCACGGTGACCAGCTCGCCGGCCGGCATCAACTGCGGCGTCGACTGCTCCGAAAGCTACGACTACAACACCGTGGTGACCCTGACCGCGACCCCTTACCCCGTGCTCTCCGCGTTCACGGGCTGGAGCGGCGACTGCACGGGCACGGGCGCGTGCAATGTGACCCTGGACCAGGCGCGGTCGGTTACGGCCACCTTCGACGATCTCGGCCTGGACTTCTTCACCGTGACGCCCTGCCGCGTGATCGACACCCGGCTCGGCGCCCCCCTGAGCTCCGGCGTCCCCCTCATCATCGACGTGGCCGGGGCCTGCGGCATCCCGGCCATGGCCAAG
>JBJMGZ010000438.1:0-4229 GCA_045807605.1 Thermoanaerobaculia bacterium
GGATCTCGGCGCCGGCGAAGCCGTTCAGCCGCGCATGCTCCAGCCGGCCGCGCGGCGGCCAGCCGGTCTCTCCCGAGGCCATGGGACCGCGCACGTCGATCGCGCCCGCGAGCACGGTGCCGCCGGCGATCTCGGCGAGGAGCTGCGCCGCGCGGCTCACCCCCCGCTCGCAGGCCTCCGGATCGGCCCCCCGCTCGAAGCGGTGGCTCGCGTCGGTGTGCATGCCGAGCCCGCGCGCCGTCCGCCGCACCCGCTTGCGGTCGAAGTGGGCGGCCTCGATCAGGATGTCGGTCGTGGAGCCCGTGACCTCGCTGTCCGCTCCGCCCATGACGCCGGCCAGGCCCACGGCGCGCTCGGCATCCGCGATGACCAGCATGTCCGGCGTGAGCTTGCGCTCGGCGCCGTCGAGGGTGACCAGGACCTCTCCCGGCCGCGCGCGGCGGACGAGGATCCGGCGGCCCGCGAGCTTCGACAGGTCGTAGGCGTGGAGCGGCTGCCCCATCTCCCAGAGGAGGAAGTTGGTCACGTCCACGACGTTGTTGATGGATCGCAGGCCGATCGCCTCCAGGCGGTTGCGGAGCCAGTCCGGGCTGGGGCCGATCGCGACGCCGCGCACCACCCGGGCGACGAAGCGCGGGCACCCGTCCCAATCCTCCACGTCGACCGCAGCGGCGTCAGCGGCCTGCTCCGCGGCCTCTTCAGGAAAGACCGGGGGGCGCTTGAGCGGCCGGCCGAAGATCACGGCCAGCTCCCGCGCGAGGCCCAGGTGGTTCATGCAGTCCGGCCGGTTCGTGGTGACCTCGACGTCGAGGATCGTGTCCGCGCCGCGCTCCTCCACCCCCTCGACCGCCAGGCCGACGTCGGTCAGGCGGCGCTGGATCTCCTGCACGTCGGCAGGCAGGTCCACGTAGTCGGAAAGCCAGCTCTTCGAGAACAGCATCAGCCGCGCACCTGCCGCAGGAGCCGCTCGTCGTTGTCGAACAGCGTCCGGATGTTCGGAATGTTGTAGCGGTTCATGGCCACGCGGTCCACGCCCATGCCGAAGGCGAAGCCGGAGTAGCGGTCCGGATCGATGCCGCAGGCGTCGAGCACGCGGGGATCGACCATGCCGCAGCCGAGGAGCTCCATCCAGCCCGTGCCCGAGCAGGTGGCGCAGCCCTTGCCTTTGCAGATCTGGCAGGAGATGTCCACCTCGGCCGAGGGCTCGGTGAACGGGAAGAAGCTCGGCCGCAGGCGGATCTCGGTGTCCGGCGCGAACAGGCGGCGGAGGAACGCGAGAAGCGTCCCCTTGAGATGGCCGACGGTGATCCCTTCGGCCACGGCGAGCCCCTCCACCTGGTGGAACATGGGCGAGTGGCGGAGATCATTGTCGTTGCGGTAGACGCGCCCCGGGCAGATGATGCGGATCGGCTTCGGCATGTCCTTGGCCCGCGCCAGCATCGTCCGGATCTGCACCGGCGAGGTGTGGGTGCGCAGCAGGAGCCCGTTCTCCAGGAAGAACGTGTCCTGCGTGTCGCGCGCCGGATGGTCCGGCGGGAAGTTGAGCTTTTCGAAGTTGTATTCGTCGGTCTCGGCCTCGGGGCCTTCGGCCACGCTGTAGCCGAGCTCGCCGAAGATCTCGGCCATTTCGCGGATGACTCGGGAGACGGGGTGGATGGTGCCGAGGGCAGGACGCCGGCCGGGGAGGGTGACGTCCACGGCAGCGCCGCGGCGGACGGCTTCCCGCTCGCGCTCCGAGAGCATTCCATCCATCTCGGCCAGGCGGGCTTCGACCTGCTCCTTGAGCCGGTTGACGCCTTCGCCATAGGCGCGGCGCTGCGCCGGCTCGACGGTCTTGATGCCGTCGAGCGCGGCGCGCACGATGCCTTGCTTGCGGCCGACCCAGCGGACGCGCAGGTCGTCCCAGGCGGCGCGGTCGGAGACGCCGGTCGCCTCGCGCTCGAAGCGCCCGGTCAGCTCGTCGATCTGCGGGAGTCCGACCGTGGCGGCGGCGTCTTCCGGCATCAGGCCTCCGCGGGCGCGGGGGTACTGCCCTTCTGCTCCAGACCCTGCTTCGCCATCTCGGCGATGGCGGCAAATCCCTGCTCGTCGCGCACGGCGATGTCGGCGAGCATCTTGCGGTCGAGGCTGGAGCCGGCAGCCTTGAGGCCGGCGATCAGGCGGCTGTAGTTGAGGCCGTGCAGCCGGGCGGCGGCGTTGATGCGGATGATCCACAGGCTGCGGATGTCGCGCTTCTTCTGCCGGCGGTCGCGATAGGCATAGCTGAGCGACTTGTCCACCGCCTGCTTGGCCATGCGGTGGTTCTTGGACTTCATGCCGAAGTAGCCCTGGGCCAGACCCAGGATCTTCTTGCGGCGCTGGACGCGCTTGTTTCCACGCTTGACACGTGCCATTTCGAACCTCGTTTCAGCTCCCCGCGTCTTCTTCGGGGGAGCGGTCAAGACCCGCGCGGCTCTCTTGGAGCCGGGGGCCGCGATCTCCGGCGGACAGGTTCTCCCGCCGGCGATCGATTCGGTTTGGGCTTCCGGGGAAGCCGGCTACTGCGGATTCAACATCGTCTTGAGAGTGCCGGCGAAGGCAGGCGAGACCTCGACGGACTTGCGCAGGTTGCGCTTCCGCTTCGTGGTCTTCTTGGTCAGGATGTGGCTGTGCATCGACTGATGCCGCGTCACCTTGCCACCGGCCGTGACCTTGAACCTCTTCGCTGCACCCTTGTGCGTCTTCTGCTTCGGCAAGGGTGTTACCTCCTCGATCCTGCTGCGTTGCTTCTCTTTAGACCGCTTCCTGTTTCCCTGCCGGAGGCGCCGGTGGGCTGTCGGACGAAGTCTTCTTGACGGCGTGGCGCGGCGGCCCGTAGATCACGTGCATCCGGTTGCCCGCCATTTCGGGCGACGATTCTAGCACTGCCGACTCGCCCAGGTCAGCCGTCAAGCGCCGGATCAGCTTGTGGCCGAGGTCCTGGCGCGCCATTTCGCGTCCCCGGAACTGGACGGTCGCCTTGACCTTGTCCCCCTCTTCCAGGAAACGGACGGCGTTCTTGAGCTTGAAGTCATAGTCGTGGTCGTCGATGTTCGGCCGGAACTTGACCTCTTTGACGTGGATGATCTTCTGCTTCTTCTTGGACTCGTGCGACTTCTTCTTCTGCTGGTAGAGGAACTTGCCGAAGTCCATGATGCGGCAGACCGGCGGCTTGGCCGTCGGTGCGACCTCCACCAGGTCCAGCCCCAGCGTGCGTGCGCGCTGCAGCGCGTCTTCGATGGGCACGATCCCTGCCTGCCCGCCGTCCTCGTCTACCAGGCGCACTTCGCGCACCCGGATCCGCTCGTTGACCCGCGTCGTCTTGTCGATACTCAGCTCACCCCCTGGGAGCGCCGAGCCTCGGCTCGGATGGTTCGGTTCAAAATGTCTCGTCCTCCTTCTAAAGTCTCAGTGCCTCGAAAGCCCGTCATGGAGCCTGTTGAGGGAACGTCGAGCGGAATTGGTTCAGGAGCGCACGCCCCACTGGCCAGGGGCGTCACAGGAGGGGGGATTGGTAGGCGCTGGCGGATTCGAACCGCCGACCTCTACCGTGTGAAGGTAGCGCTCTAACCAGCTGAGCTAAGCGCCTGAGCATCTAGTGCCGATTGTATTTCCCATGGTAGGCCCGAGCGGATTCGAACCGCTGACCTCTACGATGTCAACGTAGCGCTCTAACCAACTGAGCTACGGGCCTGCGTCAATTTTGCCTTGCCCTCTGAAGACAGTCATCCATGCGGCTGTCGCCGAGGGAAGCGTAGGCTAGCAAACACGGGGGCGGGTGTCAATGCGCGCCGGACCGCACATGGTTCGAGGCGCAGCGGTAGCCGCCGTTCAGGATGACGCTGCGGACCAGGGGAGGAAACAGGTCGAGCCGCGCTCCGGCGGCGGCGAAGGCCGCCCGGGCCAGGCGGTCGCCCGCCGGGATCAGCGAGGCGAAGCCCTCGGCCCGCACGCGGCCGGCCCGGGTCTCGGCCACGACGTTGTTCCAGGTGATCAGGAACTCGTCGTGGGTCAGCCCCTCCCGGTCGCGCAGCCCGGCCACCGGCACGGCGAGCAGCGGCAGGCGGCGCACCTCCATCCCCTCCTTCTTCAGATGGTCCGCCACGAGATCCAGGAAGGCGTCGAGGCCGGCGAACGGGGCGACAGGCTCGGCCGTGGGCTGCAAACCGTAGCCGTCCCGCAGGGATTTCCAGTCCTCGGGCTTCATCTTC
>JBJMGZ010000439.1:0-22039 GCA_045807605.1 Thermoanaerobaculia bacterium
CGCACTGCGATGCCGGCAACCGTCTCAACGAGCTGCCGCACGATGCGACCCACCACGTGACGCTGTATGCGATGGCCGTCAACGAAGAGAATGCGGCCGGCGGCCGCGTCGTGACCGCGCCGACGAATGGCGCGGCCGGCATCATCCCGGCGGTGCTGCGTTACTACGCCGAGGATTGCCGCCCGACCGATGCGGCCAAGGGCATCCGCGACTTCCTGCTGACGTCGGCGGCGATCGGCATGCTGTGCAAGAAGAACGCCTCGATCTCGGGCGCCGAGATCGGCTGCCAGGGCGAGGTCGGCGTGGCCTGCGCGATGGCGGCGGCGGGCCTGGTGGCGGCGCTCGGCGGCACCAACGAGCAGATCGAGAACGCCGCAGAAATCGGCATCGAGCACCACCTGGGCATGACCTGCGACCCGATCGGCGGCCTGGTGCAGATCCCCTGCATCGAGCGCAACGCCATGGGCTCGGTCAAGGCGATCAACGCCTGCCGCATCGCCCTGCGCGGCAACGGCTCGCACAAGGTCTCCCTCGACCGGGTCATCAAGACCATGCGCGAGACCGGGGCCGACATGAAGACCAAGTACAAGGAGACCTCCCGCGGCGGCCTCGCGATCAACGTCATCGAGTGCTGATCCGGCATAGAATGCGGCCGGCAGCACCAGACATCCAAGAGGGAGGAGCGGCACATGTTGGCCAGTGACAAGCTGATCCAGGCGTTCAACGAGCAGATCGGCAACGAGATGGGCGCCTCGATGCAGTACATCGCCATCGCGTCGTACTTCGACTCCGAGACCCTGCCGGAGCTGGCGAAGTTCTTCTACCGGCAGTCGGAGGAGGAGCGCACGCACGCGATGCGCTTCGTGAAGTTCATCAACGACGTGGGCGGCAAGGTCGTGATCCCGGCGCTCCCGGCCCCCAAGGCCGGCTTCGCCTCGGCCGACGAGGCGGTCTCGAAGGCGCTGGAGTGGGAGGAGGAGGTCACCCGCCAGATCTACGACCTCGTCGAGATCGCCCGCGGCGACCGCAACTACGTGGGCATCCGCTTCCTCGACTGGTTCGTGGAGGAGCAGCTCGAAGAGGTCACCTCGATGAACGACCTCCTCTCCGTGATCCGCCGCGCCGGCCCCGACCGGCTGCTGTTCGTGGAGGAGTACCTTGCGCGGCAGGGCCGGGCCGGGCTGGAGAGCCCGGCGGCGCCGAGCGCGCAGGCCGAGTAAACCCCGCACCCAAATTCATGTGCAGGAAAAGAGTTTTCCTGCACAGCGAACGGCTTTTCATGTGCAGGAATTTGGTTTTCCTGCACATCAGAACGATTCTCTTGTGCGTGAATCCGGTTTTTTCGCACAAGAATTCTCTCCTCACTCTCTGTGAATCCGGTTTCTTGTGCATGAATCTTGTTTTCCTGCACATGAATCTTCGCCTCACGCCCTGCGAAAGGCCTCTGCTATCCTCCCGCCAAGGGTTTGCCGAAAGGAGCCGTCGTGCCCAGGGTCGCTCGTCTTCGCTTCCTCCTGATCCTCTATCTCTTTGTTGCGCCGGCATTTGCCGCGGACCAGCCTCCCCGGCCTCTCGAAGGGCGCGGGCTCGACAACCTGGTGGCGTTCACGCGGCTGCTCGGGTACGTGCGGTACTTCCACCCCGGCGACGCGGCGGCGGAGACGAACTGGAACGCGTTTGCCATCCATGGAGTGCAGGAGGTGGAGGGGGCGCAGAGTCCGGAGGCCCTGGCGCGGCGGCTGGAGGAGCTGTTCCGTCCGGTGGCTCCCACGGTCCAGGTCTGGGCGACGGGCAAGGCTCCCGAGATGCCGCGGGAGCTGATGCCCCGGGATGCGGCGCCCCCGGCAATCATTGCCTGGCGCCACCTGGGTGTGGGGACGGGCAACCCGAGGTCGATCTACAGCAGCCGGCGGATCGACAGCAGGACGCCTCTTCTCGACAATGCAGCCAACCTGACGCAGGAGATCGAGCCCAGGCTCGTGGCCGGGCGGAAGGTCCGCTTCCGGGCCTGGCTCCGCACCGAGGGGTTCGGCCAGTACGGCGGGGCCGGGCTCTGGACGCAGGGGTGGAACGAGGACGGCGACGAGATGTCCATGGACATGAAGGACCGTCCTTTCCGCGGCACCGGGTGGCAGGAGCTTGCGCTCGCGGGTCAGCTCGAAGCGAGCGTCACGAGCTTCTACGTGGGCGTCGCTCTCCGTGGCGGCGGGCGCGCCTGGGTCGAGGATGCCGTGCTCGAAGCCGCCCGTCCGGATGGGACGTGGGAGGCCATCCCGCTCGCGAACCCGGGGTTCGACCAGGAGGATCCGGAGAGGAAAGGACGGCCCGCGGGCTGGAGCTGGCTCGACAAGGCCGACGGCTTCGAGGTCGCGATGGTCATGGGCTGCCGGCAAGGCGGCTGCGTGTCGATCACCGGCCAGCCGGTCGCGCCGCCGAAGCTCCCTCCGCCGGCCGAGGCCTTCGAGGCGGATCTGGGCGGCGGCGTGACCTGCCGCGTGCCGATCACGCTCTACCTGAACGACAAGGGGGAGACCGTGCCCGCTTCCCACGGGTGGATTCCTCCGGCCACGAACGGCTGGCAGCCGTCCGGCAACGACCGCGCCACGCGGCTGGCGGACGTGGCCCTCGCCTGGAACGTGTTCCAGCACTTCTACCCGTATTTCGACGTGGTCCGGACCGACTGGCCCGCAGCCCTGCGCGAGGCGCTCGCCTCCGCCGCAATCGATCGGGACGAGACGGCCTTCCTCGACACGCTGCGGGTGCTCGTCGCGCAGCTCCACGACGGCCACGGCAACGTGGGGCTCGCGACGCAGAGCTGGGACAGGTTCGCGTCGCTGCCGCTCGCCCTGCGCTGGATCGAGGACCGCCTCACGGTCGTGGCCGTGACTCCCGGCAAGGCGGACAGGATCCGTCCGGGCGACGTCATCCTGTCGATCGATGGCGTGCCCGCGGCCGAGGCGCTCGCGAAGCGGGAGCGCCTCGTCTCCGGCGCGACCCCTCAGTGGATCCAATGGAGCGCGGTGAACCGCCTCAGCCGGGGCCGCATCGGGGAGAAGGCCCGGCTGAAGATCCAGCCGGCCACGGGGGAGCCGTATGAGGTCTCCCTGGCCTACGACGTCAAGCCTCCCTTTCCCGACGAGCCCCGGCCGGAGAGGATCGCGGAGATCCGCCCCGGCGTCTGGTACGTGGACCTCGGCCGCATCACGGACGACGACTTCAACGCCGCCGTGGCGAAGCTCGCCGAGGCGCGCGGCGTGATCTTCGACCTTCGCGGCTATCCGGGAAAGCTCTCGCCCGTGGTGCTCCAGCACCTGACGGACACGCCGATCACCAGCGCCCGATGGAACGTGCCGATCGTGACCCGGCCCGACCGCGAAGGGATGGAATTCCAGCTCTCCAACTGGTCGCTGGAGCCCCGGAAGCCGCGCATCCGCGGCAAGGTGGCGTTCTTGACCGACGGCCGCGCGATCAGCTACGCCGAGACCTGGATGGGCATGGTGGAGAACTACAAGCTGGCCGAGATCGTGGGCGGCCCCACCGCGGGCACGAACGGCAACATCAACCCGTTCGACCTCCCCGGCGGCTACTCGTTCTTCTGGACGGGGATGAAGGTGCTCAAGCACGACGGCTCGCAGCACCACGGCATCGGCATCCTGCCGACCGTCCCCGCGGCGCCGACGCTCCAGGGTGTGCGGGAGGGGCGGGACGAGGTGCTGGAGAAGGGGATCGAAGTCGTTTCGAGCCCGTAGGGAGGTTAGAGGTCGTTCCACTCTGCGGCGGGCAGCGAACGACCCAGGATCGTCTCGACCTGCCTCAGCATCATCCGCAGTTGCGGGATCGAGTATTCCTCGTTGGTCGGGATCGCAAGCCGGTTCGCGCCGCGGACCAGAAACTGGTGACGCGAGCCCGCGAAGGGACCCTCGAAACCCAGAGCCCGGAGCTTGCGCAGGAAGTCCCGACGCTTACAGGGCGTCCACCGACTCATGCTGGGGGGCTTCGTTCAGGTTGATCCCCGCGATGACCGGCAGCGGGTGCCTCAGCTTGAGGCCGAGGAGAATCCAGTCTTCGAGGGTCGAGTGCAGCGAGTCTGCACAATCCCTTAACGTGGCTCCGAAGGCGATGACCCCGACGCAGGGAGGGATCGTTCCGCCAAAGGTGCCGTCTTCCAGTTTGTCGTACTCGGCCAAGGCCAAGGCCTGCTCGACGTAGTCGCTCAAGATGAACCGGCTGTCCATGGGAGGAATTCTACCGCCGATCCGGCGCCGGGAGCGAGGTGCCCTGCTATCCTGTCGACGACCATGCGCAGGCTTGCCCTCCTCCCCATGGCGGCCGTGCTCCTGGGGCAGGCCGCCCACCTGCCGGAGAACGAGCGGATCGCCCGCGATCTGACCGCGCTGGGCATCCCCGTCACCCGTGGCGCGGCTCCCGGCTATGTCGCGGACCGCGCCTGCGCCACCTGTCACACGCGGATCTCCGAGACCTACCGGCAGAAGGGCATGGCGCGGGCGTTCTTCCGGCCCCGGCCTTCGACGGACATCGAGGATTTCTCCGCTCCGCCGTTCTTCCACGCTCTGTCTCGCCAGTACCTCCAGATCGTGCGCCAGGGGGACCGGCTGGTCTTCCGCCGCTGGCTGGCGGATGCGGCTGGCCGCCGCATCCATGTCTTCGAGCAGGAGATCGACTGGATCCTGGGATCAGGCAACAACGCGCGGACATATCTCTACCGCACCCCGGGCGGCGAGATGTTCCAGCTTCCACTCGCCTGGTACACGCAGACGAAGAGCTGGGGCATGCCGCCCGGCTACGACCGGCCGGACCATGACGGCGTGCTGCGGCGGGTGCGGCGGGAGTGCCTGTTCTGCCACGACGCCTATCCCGAGCTGCCGGCCGGCGCGGACGCGGCGGGCATGCTGCACGCCTTTCCCTCCGAGCTTCCCGAGGGGCTCGGCTGCCAGCGCTGCCACGGGCCGGGCGCGGAGCACGTCTGGCTCGCGACCGGCGGCATCGGCCCGGCCGCGGAGATCCGCGCCGCGATTTTCAATCCCGCCCGGCTGCCGAAAGCGCGGCAGGACGAGATCTGCATGACCTGCCATCTGCAGCCGTCGGTCGCCCTGCCGGGGTTGCGCCGGTTCGGCCGCGGGGATTTCTCCTACCGGGCGGGCGAGCCGCTGTCCGACTACCTGGTGCAGGTGGACGTGGAGGAGGAGGGGCAGGCGCCGTCCGAGCGCTTCGAGATCAATCATCACGCGTACCGGCTGCGCCAGAGCCGCTGCTTCCTGGAGAGCGGGGGAGGGCTCGGCTGCGTGGATTGCCACGATCCCCATCGAGTCGTGCCCAAAGAGGAGATAGGCACCCGCGTGGACGGCGTCTGCCGGACCTGTCACGCGAGCCTGCCCGCGAAGCATGCCGAGAGCGCCTGCGCCTCGTGCCATATGCCGCGGCGGCGGACCCAGGACGTGGTCCAGGTGCTGATGACCGATCACCGCATTCAGCGCGGACCGGGAGGGCCGGAGCTGCTGGCGCCCCGGGAGGAGCGCGATCCGGTGCTGACCGAGCTGCGGATTCTCGACGGCGGGGCTCTCGCCGGGATCTACCGGGCCGCGGCAGTGGTCCGTACGGTCGGGAGCCGTGACGCGACGAGCTTCCTCGAAAAGAAGCTGGCCGAGACCCGTCTGCCCGAGCCCGATCCCTGGCTCGACCTCGCCCAGGCGCAGCTCAACCAGCGGCGTTTCGCCGCGGCCGAGGCCACGCTCGCCGCGGTGCGGGAGCGCCGGCCGGACGACCTTCTCGCCCTGGAGTGGCTGGCGCTGGCAAGGGCCGGCCAGGGGAAGCTGGAAGAGGCGATCGAGCTCACGCGGACCGCGCTCGCCCGCGGCTCCGGCCGGGCCGAGGCGGAGTACAACCTCGGCCGCATGCTCGCCACGAAAGGCGCCCACGAGGAGGCCGCGGAGCACCTGATGCGCGCCGTGGAACTGCGGCCGAATTTCGTCGCGGCGTGGTTCCACCTGGGGGAGGTGCGGACGGCGCAGAGCCGGAGGGAAGAGGCGGCGGAGTGCTACCGGCGGGCTCTGGCGATCGATCCCGGGTTCACGCGGGCCGCGGAGGCGTTGCGGCCTGCACCGCCCTGACGAACGCCTTGGCGTTCTCGACCGGCGTCATCGGCAGGATGCCGTGCCCCAGGTTCACGATGTGGCTTCCGCCGCGTCCCTCCTCGATCACCTTCCGCACCCGGCGCTCGATCTCGGGGATCGGGCCGAGGAGAGCCGCGGGGTCGAAGTTCCCCTGGAGCGTGCGGCTTCCCACCACCTGGCGCACCCGGCTGAGCGGCTGGCGCCAATCGACCGAGAGCACGTCTACCGGCAGCTCGTTCATCCCTTCCAGGAGGTGCCCGCCGCCGTTGACGTAGTAGATGAGCGGCACGCGGCCCGCGATCCCGCGGACGATCTTCTGGAGCGGCGGGAGGGCCAGAGCGCGCCAGCGCTCCAGGTCGAGCAGGCCGCCCCAGGTGTCGAAGAGCTGGAGGGCCTGGGCGCCGGCGTCGATCTGGCCGTTCAGGTAGGCGATGGAGGTGTCGGCGATCCGGTCGAGGAGCACGGCGAGCCCTTCCGGGTCGGCGTAGCTCCAGGCGAGGAGCTTGTCGAAGTGCTTGGAGCCTCCGCCTTCGATCAGGTAGGCGGCGAGGGTCCACGGCGTGCCGCCGAAGCCGATCACGGGGATCTTGCCTTCCAGCTCGCGGCGCACCAGGCGCATGGCGTCGAAGACGTAGCCGAGGGTCGAATCCACGTCCGGATCGCGCAGGCGGGCGACGTCCTCGCGGGTGCGCACGGGATCGGGGAAGCTGGGGCCGTCCCCCTTCACAAACTGCAGCTCGGCGCCCATGGCCTCCAGGGGAAGGAGGATGTCGGCGAAGAGGATGGCGGCGTCGACGCCCAGGATGCGGACCGGCTGGAGCGTCACCTCGGCGGCCAGCTCGGGGGTCTTGCACAGGGTGAGGAAGTCCGCCTTCTCGCGGATCGCCCGGTACTCGGGGAGATAGCGCCCGGCCTGGCGCATGAGCCAGACGGGGAGGCGCTCCACGGCCTCGCCGCGGCAAGCTCGGAGGAACAGGTCGTTCATGGCGGGCCGGAGAATACCAGAGTCGCCAGACCGGAGGCCCCGGTTGGGATGAGGTAGTATTGCGAGTCCTATGCTTCGACTCGTTGCTTACGCGCCGGACGGAGTCCGGCGTTATCCAGTCTCTCGAAACGAGCTGCTCATCGGCAGCCGCCCCGAGTGTGACATCTATCTCCCCTATACCGGCGTGGCCCAGAAGCACGCCGTTCTGCGCTACAACGGCAGCGAGCTGCGCATCGAGGACCTCGGCAGCCGCAAGGGCACGCTGGTCAGCGGGCGCAAGATCCGCGAGATCGCGCTCGAGGTCCTGGACGAGATCCGCGTCGGGGGCGTGACGCTCCTGGTCGAGGATGTCGTGCCCACGCCGGAAAAGCCCCTGGCTCCCGTCGAGCCCGACGCGGGAGCCTTGCCGCCCTCGCGCATCACGGCCGGACGCATGGTGGAGCATCTCTCGCGCATCAGCGAGTGGGTGCTGGCCGACGCCGAGAGCCGCACCACGTCCGAGGCGCTGGTCAGCGACGTGCTGACCGACTTCGGCGGCGGCGTTCTCTTCCTCCTTCAGGGCGAGGTGGAGCGGGCGGGCTTGAAGCTCGTCGTGAGCAGCGATCCGGGCTGGCTCGCGAGCGGCGAGGGGCTGATGGACCAGCTCCTGACGCACAGGAACGCGGGCAACAGCCTGCAGCACGGCGGCGCCTTCCAGGGCGAGCTCGCCACGGCCCCGGCCTGGGTCTGCTATCACTCCTTCGTGGCGCTCGACCGCACCTACTCGCTGATGGCGGCGTTCCCCAACTTCGCGCCGGACGACTGGTCGCCCGTGACCTCCTTCCGCACGCTGGGCCACCTGCTGGTGCTCGGCCTGGTGCATCACGTGGGCTGGTACGAGCCGATCCTGCCGGGCCGGCCGGGCCAGCAGGACCTGACGCTCGATCCGGCGCTCGTGGTGGGGGAGTCGCAGGCCATGAAGCAGGTGATCGAGCAGCTCCGGGCCGCGGTCGATCCCGCGGTGCACGTGCTGCTGCTCGGCGAGCCCGGCGTGGGCAAGGAGCTGCTCGCGCGCTCGCTGCATCTGTCCGGGCCGCGGCGCCACGCGCCGTTCATCATGGCGTCGTGCAGCGGCGTGCGCCCGCAGCAGATCGAGGCCGATCTGTTCGGCGCCGAGGTGCCGGGCAAGACCGGGCCGGTGCGCCGCGAGGGCAAGCTCCTCCTGGCCAACGGCGGCACGGTGTTCCTCGACGACGTGGAACAGCTCCCCATGGAGGTGCAGGGGCGGCTGGTCCGCTTCCTGCGCACGAGCCAGGTGGAGCCGTCGGGGAGCAACGAGGCGCACCCGGTGGACGTGCGCGTCGTGGCCGGCAGCCGCGTGCCGCTGGAGTCGGTGGCGGCGCGCGACCTGTTCCGCGTCGACCTGGCCTACATGCTGTCGCAGTTCACGGTCGAGGTGCCGCCGCTGCGCGACCGGCGCGAGGACCTGCCGCTGCTCATCCAGTCGTACGTCAACCGGTTCTGCCACGAGACCGGCAAGCGCATGCAGGGCATCACGGTCAAGGCGATGTCGGCGCTGCTCTCCTACGACTATCCGGGCAACCTGTCGGAGCTGGAGAACATCGCGCGCCAGCTCGTCTACATGAGCCCCGCGGGCAAGCCGGTGGACGTGAACCTCCTGCCGGACCGCGTGCGCAGCGGCACGATCACGACCGCGCGCGTGGACACCTCCTCGGATCTCGATCTCGAGCGCCTGGTGGGCGGCTGCGAGCAGTCGGCGATCCGCGAGGCCCTGCGGCGCACGCACGGCAACAAGTCGCAGGCCGCGCGCATGCTGGGGCTGTCGCGCAACGGCCTGGCGATCAAGATGGAGCGGTATGGGTTGAAGGGGTAGTCGGGAACCGCAGCCGCCGCGTTCCGTTCTAAGGGACCATGAAACGAATCCCCCTGCTTCTGCTGCTTTTCGCCGCCTGCGCCGCTCCCTCGACGAAGCCGGTCACCAGGCCCGAGGTGAACCGCGTGCCGCGGGTGTCTTTGTTCTGCTCTCCCTCGGCGCGCAGGGTGCGCTTCGATGCGATGGGAGTCCCTTCCGACGAGCTGCCCATCTCCGTGGCGCTCGATTCCAGGTATGCCTATGTGCTGTTCACCTCGCGGCTGCTGCGGGTGCCCCTCGAGGGGAGCGCGGTCGAGCCCGAGATGACGATCGGCCGGGGCCAGGACCTGTGGATCGACATGGACCTCGATCCAGTGGACGGCTCGGTCTGGATCGCCACGGACAAGGCTTTGCTTCGCCATATCACGCCCGGCTGGGAGAGCCGGAAGCTGGACGTCAGGATGGAGGATGAAGGCGGCTTCGACGGCATCCGCGTCGGCCGCGACGCGATCTACGCCACTCCGGTCTGCGCGAAGGACGCGGTCTGGCGGCTCGACCGGTCGGGCAACCTGCTCGGCTCCGCGTTCGCTCTCGGCGAGATCAAGATCCCGGACGAGCCGGTGCACCCGATGGAGCTGCGCTGCTCCAAGGTGCGGCTGGAGCGCGACGCCCAGGGGGACATCGTGGCCTGGGACTACGGCCGCCGCAAGGTCTGGCGGGTGGACGGGCAGGGGAGCTGGTCCGAGACCGATCCGGGCTTCTTCGAGGGCGTGTCGATCCACCCCTCGACCGCCAAGGGGGTGGACCTGGGGACCGCGACCGAGCAGTGGTACGTGGCCGGCCGGGCGCACAGCCTGTTCTACTGGAAGGGGCGGCCCGTCTTCCTCGGCAACGCCGCGTCCGGCGGGAGCACGGGGACCACCACGGTGCTGATCCTGCCGGGCAAGGGGAGCCCGCGCGACGCGCTCGACGAGTGCGGAGGCAAGATGATCCTCTCGGCGGCCACGACCGCGGAGCGCTACGCCGCGATCACGGGCGAGGAGCTGATCCTGGGGGAGATGGCGGGGGCGCCCAGCCTGCCTTAAAGCTTCATCCCCGGCCACTCCGCGATCGGGTCGGTCGAGCGCACCACGTTCATGCCCGCTCCTCCCCAGCGCGCGAGGGCCTCCTCGGCCTGGGGCGTGAAGTCGAAGAGGAATTCCCCCGGCCGCGCGGGGTCGGGCACGGCCACCGGGGACATGCAGTCGCCGAGGATGTAGATCTTCCGCGCCAGCTCCTCCTCGCGGGTCAGGATGTCGCCGAGCAGGTCGTCGATCGAGCTCTTCACGCAATGGCTCGCGGCCTGGCCGGCGATGATCACGGCGTCGGCGTTCAGGAGCGTCTCGATGAAGCGGTGGTTGCGCTCCGCGAGCTGCCGGCCGTCGTGGAGCATCAGCACCTCCGGCGCCAGGATCGAGTAGTTCTCGGTCAGCGGGTTGTCCCCCTTGCTCTGGATCGCGCTCTGCGCGCCGCGCGACCAGGCGTGGAACAGCCGCGCCTCGTGGATCACGCCGACCAGCGGATGACCGTCGCTCCCCAGCAGGCAGTGCGTGGGCCACAGGTAGAGCCTGTACTTGCCCGCCCGCTCCAGCTCCTCGCAATAGAACTCCACCTGCCGCCGCAGCCAGGCGAGGTCCCCGTTGCAGACCCACCAGGCCACGTCGGGATCGGGGCGCACGCGGCCGGCGCGGAGCATTTCAGCGGTGATCTCCTGGTGCGGAGCCGGGGGCTGGCCGTCCTCGCCGAGCCAGAACGCGGGGGAGAAGATCTGGAACGGGTAGTGGGTGTCGAGCGTGCAGGTGATGTCCGTGATCGCTTCGAGGTTGCGGTAGAGGAAACGGGCGAGGCGGTCGCTGTCCTCCATGGCGCCGGTGCCGCTCCGGCCGCCCACGTAGAGGGTTCCCCGCGGGAAGCAGAAGTCCTTCTGCACGTCGATCAGGAGCAGGTGGACGCGCCTGCGGTCCGTGCCCGACGGCCGGATGCCGTGCTCGCGGCGCCAGGCGTTGGCGGCGGCGAAGAGCGCCTCCTGGTCCGGCGCGTATGCCCACTCCCGGGCATGGCCGGGATCGTAGAAGGCGGGGACGGGAAGCTCCCTCATCTCTTCTCCTCCGCGTGCTCCAGCCCGCGGGCCTGCAGGATCAGGTGGGTCTTCAGATCGAACAGCCCGCGCTCCAGGCCGGCGGGATACTGGTGCGGGTTCGCGAAGCGCTTGACGCCGCCGTGGAAGCCCGCGAGCTGGTCGGCGGCGCGCTGGCGCACCTCCTTGAGCGGCGGCGGATCGTAGACCCTCCTCCCCTGGCGGAACACGGGCACCAGCAGGTCGGTGTAGGGTGTGTCCGCGGGGATCTCCTTGCGCCGGGTCAGGTCGCCCGGGTCGACGATTGTGGGCGTCGCGGGCGCTCCCAGCTCCTCGTCGAAGATCATGTCGGCGATGAAACCTCCGTCTGCCGAGAAGCGCCGCACCTGCTGGATGCCGGGCGTGGTGATCTTGACCGCCTGCTCCGAGAGCTTGACCTTGTACTTCCAGGGCTCGCCCGGCTCGCGCACCGCGGTCAGCTTGTAGACGCCGCCGAGCGCCGGATCGTCCTTGGCCGTGACCAGGTTGGTGCCCACGCCCCAGACCGCGATCTTCGCGCCCTGGAGCTTGAGGCTCTCGACGAGGTGCTCGTCGAGCTCGCTGCTGGCGTAGACCCTGGCCTCGGGGAAGCCGCCTTCGTCGAGGATGCGGCGCGCCTCCCGGCTCAGCCAGGCGAGGTCGCCCGAGTCGAGCCTTACACCGAGCATCTCGCGCCCCTGCTCGCGCAGCCAGCGCCCGACCTCGACGGCGTGGCGCACCCCTTCGAGCGTATTGTAGGTGTCCACCAGGAAGACGCAGTTGTTCGGCATGGCGCGGGCGTAGGCCTCGAACGACTCCAGCTCGGTGTCGAACGAGAGCACCCAGGAGTGGGCGTGGGTGCCGCCCACCGGGAGGCCGAAGAGCTTGCCGGCGAGCACGTTCGAGGTGCCGTGGCAGCCGCCGGCATAGGCGGCGCGGCTGGCCGAGAGCCCGCCGTCGATCCCCTGGGCGCGGCGCAGGCCGAACTCCAGCACCGTGTCCCCCTGGGCCGCGAGGCAGACCCGGGCCGCCTTGGTGGCGATCAGGGTCTGGAAGTTGAGGATGGTGAGGAGCGGCGTCTCCAGGATCTGGGCCTGGAGGATCGGTCCGCGTACCCGGATCAGCGGCTCGTGCGGGAAGACGACCGTGCCCTCGGGCACGGCGTCCACGTCGCACTCGAAGCGCAGGCCGCGCAGCATGTCCAGGAACTCGCCGTCGAAGAGCGGCTTGCCGTCGTTGCCCAGGAGCCCGGCCAGGTAGGCGAGGTCGTCGTCGTCGAAGTGGAAGTGCTCGATGAATTCGATCACCGGCGCGAGTCCGCAGGCCACGGTGAAGCCGCTGCCGAACGGCGGCCGGCGGAAGTGGTGATGGAACACCGCTTCCTTGGTGTGCGTGCCCGAGCGCCAGTAGCCATAGGCCATCGTCAGCTCGTAGAGATCGGTGAGCAGCGCGAGCGACGGCCGGTAGAGCTGGGTGAGGATCGGCATGGCTAGTTGGTGGCAGCGGCGATGATGAGGCGGACGAGCGACTCGACGTCCCGCAGGTCCGCGACCTCGACGGGGGAGTGCGAATGCCGGCCCGGCCAGGAGAAGGGCAGCATCTCCGGTCCGTTCGCGGCAAAGGCGAGGCCGTCCGACATGCCGCCGGTCATGCCGACCTGGACCGGGATGGCTTGCCGCGCGGCCAGGTCCAGGAACCGGTCGATCAGCGCCCGCGGCGTTTGGTCGGCGTTATCCATGGCCCGGAGCACGGCGCCCTTGCCGAGCGGCGCCCAGGCGAAGCGGCCGGTCTCGATGGGCGAGTCGGAGGAGACGAACGTATCCACCGGATGGACCCGGTCGAGGTCAGGGAAGCGCTGCGCCAGGACCGCGGAGCCCACGAGGCCAAGCTCCTCTTCGACCGCCCAGGAGAAGGTCACACGATGCGTGAGCTTCGCCGGGTCGATCCGCCGCAGGGCGAGGAGCAGAGCGGTGCAGCCGACCCTGTCGTCGAAGCCGCGGGCGAGGACCCGGTGCGGCCCGATCCGGAACATGCGCTTCGGCATGGTTGCGGTGCTGCCCACGCGGATGCCGAGCCCTTCCAGCTCCTTGGCCGAGGAGACGCCGAGGAAGACGGTGAGCGGGCTGTCCGTTGCGTACTTTTCCGTGGTGATCCAATCCTCGCGCGGCTCGAACACGGCAGGGACCGGCCCGCGGTCGCCATGCACGAGCGCGGCCTGGGCCTCCCAGACAGGCTGAAGAAGGCCGCCCTGAGGCTCCAGGCTCAGCCGGCCGTCCGGCAGGATCTCCTTGACCCGCCAACCGACCTCGTCCATATGGGCGACGAAGAGGACATGCTCCTTCCCCTGGCCGAAGGTGAGCACGACGTTGCCCTTGTCGTCCACCTCCGGCCTGGCCCATGACGGGAGCTGGCGGAGGATCTCCTCCCGCACCGGTCCCTCGGCGCTGCTGACTCCATAGCGGGAGACGAGGGTCGAGAGAAGGCCGGCCTCCTCCTCATGGCCGGCGGTCGTCTCGACGATGGCGGGCGGGGGAGGTAGAGCTGGCGGCCGGCTGGCGGTCCGGGGAGTGGGCTTGCGACCGGCGAGAGCCGTCTCCAGGGCATCGGCGAGGCGTCCGGCATCGGCCAGGGCGATCGTCTCGACCGGGGTGCCGGGATAGAGCGCCGGGAGGCCAAGGTAGCCGACCCGCGCCTTGTCAAGGGACGGCACTCCGGAGCCAGGTGCCAGATGGGCGGCCGTCTGGAAGGGGAAGCCGGGAGGCAGGTCTCCCGCGCCGAGCAGGCCGGAGCCCGGGCGGGGAAGCGGGACCGGGACGGCGGACTGGCCGTCGAGCTTCCAGCCGAAGCCGACGCTCATCAGGAGCGCCTCGTCGAAAGGCCCGGTCTTCCGGACCAGGTATTCGAGCCCCTTGCCGTTGAGGAAGTCGAGGGTGGTCCAGGCGAAGACGGTGGTCCCCTTTCCGGGTGCGGCGTGAAGGCGACGGGCCGTCTCGGCCAGGGCCGCGCAGGCGCCTTTCAGGCGGGAGGAAGGGCCGGCGATCAGTCCGCCCGCCATGTGCGAGGGGCGCCGGATCAGGGCCACGGCGTCGAGGAGCTGGATGCCCAGGGCCTGGACCTCGGCGGCGCTCTCGGCGCCTACATCCACCCAGGCGTCGGCCACGGCGAACGGCTTCTCCGGCGGTCCGGACGATCCCTGCATCAGGTGGACGGACGGCAGGACGACGGCGCCCGGGACCCAACCCCGGCTGCCGCCGATGACGACGGTCTGTCCCTGATGGGCCTGGTCCCAGAGCGCGCCGAGAGAAAGGTTGCCGGCGGGCACGAGCCGGAGATAGCCGTCGTCGCGGATGCGGCTCACCACGTAACCCGGCTCGCCCATGGGGCAGGCGATCAGCCGCCGGGGCGAGCCCGAGCCGGCCGTCACCGTGAGATTTCCCAGCGCATCGCGCTCGACCGGCAGCCCGGCGAGCCGCCCGCGGAGGAAATCGGCCGCCGGCTCCTCCCGTCCCACCACGGCGGGGACCTGGAGGAACGCTTCGACCTCGTCGTCGAGAGTCGCGGCGTCGACGGCCCGCGGAGAGAGGAGGAAAAGCAGAAGCCACGCGGAGCGCAACCAGCGGGGGATCATGGCCGGTGACTCTAGCACCCCGGAACGAGGCGGGTAGACCCTCTAGCCACTCGTTGGAGGTCCGTTTGACCCCCTGGCCAGCTTGCTTTATCGTCCTGGCATGGACTGGCGAGACTACGTCACCGTCGATCCGCTGATCTGCCATGGGCAGGCCTGCGTCCGGGGTACGAGGATCATGGTGTCCGTGGTGCTCGACAATCTGGCTGCCGGTCTGGACATTCAGGAGATCCTCCATAGCTATCCCTCGCTGACGCGGGAGGCGATCCAGGCGGCCGTGGCCTATGCCGCAGACCTGACGCGCGATCGGATCGTCGCCCTCCCGGTCTGATCCTCTTGAAATTCAAGATCGACGAGAACCTGCCTGCCGAGGTGGCCGAGCTGCTGCGCTCGGCCGGTCACGACGCCGTCTCGGTCCTGGATCAGAATCTGGGCGGAGCGGCCGACCCCGGCGTTGCCCAGATCTGCCGGGCGGAAGGCCGGATCGTCGTCACCCTCGACATCGGATTTGCGGATACGCGGCAGTACCCGCCCAAGGACTATGCCGGCCTGATCGTGCTCCGGATAAAGCACCAGGACAAGCCGTCCATCCTCCGCGCGTTCGGGCGGGCCATGCGGATTTCTCGCTGGAGCCGGTCACCGGAGCGCTCTGGATCGTCGAGGAGGAGCGCGTCCGCATCCGAAGATAGCCGCTGCCGTCCGGTCGTAGTGCCTTCCCGACCTCAGAGGGTGTCTCGAAAGTCAGCTTCCATGGCCCGCGTGAGCCCTGAAGGGGCGCAGGCATAGAGCCTGGGGCTTCAGCCCCAGGTTGGGCGCCCGCCCATTTTCCAGAAGCCCCGAAGGGGCGTCGGCATGGCCCAGGTGCGCGAGCCCCGCAGGAGGGTGGTGGGCTCCCGGGCTGACCGCCCGGGGCCAATGCCTGCGTCCCTTCGGGACTCAGGGTGTTTTTGGGGCCTTTCCTGGGGCTGAAGCCCCAGGCTTTATGCCTACGCCCCTGCCGGGGCTTCCCTGGACAGACGGCTTTCGAGACACCCTCTCAGAGCTTGTCGTAGTCTTCGGGCCCTACATCGGGAAGCCTAGCGAGTGCCGCTTCGAACTTCTCGCGGCTGCCGCGCTTCTCCAGGTACTCGACGGTCATGAGGGCGGCGAGCTTCTCGGCCGCGGCAGTGCTGATGAACTGGTTGACCGAGATCCCATCCTCGCTCGCCAGCTCGCGAATGCGCCTGTGGAGTGAATCTGGAAGCCTAAGGCTGATCCTACTCATGGGAATGCTCCGCGGAACTCTACCAGCGATAGGGAGGGCCGAAAAGGACTGCAAGCTCGCGGTGAGGCCCGGAGTAGAATACCCGGCATGACCACCGCCACTCCGCCCTCCGTTTCCGCCGGGCCTGCCGGCCCTCGCACGGTCCGCGCTCCTCGCGGCACGCAGCTCTCCTGCCGCGGATGGCAGCAGGAAGCCGCGCTGCGCATGCTCATGAACAACCTCGATCCCGAGGTCGCGGAGCGGCCGGACGAGCTGGTGGTCTATGGCGGCTCGGGCAAGGCGGCGCGCAACTGGGAGTGCTTCGATGCGATCGTGGCCACGCTCAAACGCCTGGGCGACGACGAGACGCTGCTCGTGCAGTCGGGCAAGCCGGTGGCGGTGTTCAAGTCGCACGCGGAAGCCCCGCGGGTGCTGATCGCGAACTCGATGCTCGTGCCCCACTGGGCCACGGCGGACGAGTTCCGGCGGCTGGAGGGGCTCGGCCTCACCATGTACGGCCAGATGACCGCGGGGTCGTGGATCTACATCGGCACGCAGGGCATCCTGCAGGGCACCTACGAGACTTTGGCCGAGTGCGCGCGCCAGCACTTCGGCGGCTCGCTCGCGGGACGCCTCACGGTCACCGCCGGCCTGGGCGGCATGGGCGGCGCGCAGCCGCTCGCGGTCACCATGAACGAGGGCGTCTGCCTCGTGGCCGAGGTGGACCGCAGCCGCATCGAGCGCCGGCTCCAGACGCGCTACCTGGACAGCGTGGCGGCCAGCATCCCCGAGGGGATCGAGCAGGCGCTCGCCGCGCGCGACCGGCGCGAGGCGATCTCGATCGCGGTCGAGGCCAACGCCGTGGATCTTCTCGAGCGGCTCGCCGCGGCCGGCATCGTGCCGGACGCGCTGACCGACCAGACGTCGGCGCACGACGCGCTCCAGGGCTACGTGCCGCACGGCATTCCCTACGAGCAGGCGATGCGCCTGCGCCGCGACGATCCGGCGGCGTACATCGAGCGCTCCATGGCCTCGATGGCGGCGCACATCCGCGCCATGCTCGTGCTCCAGGAGCGCGGCTCGGTCACGTTCGACTACGGCAACAACCTGCGCGGCCAGGCGCTGGCGGCCGGGGTCGAGCGCGCGTTCGAGATCGGCGGGTTCGTGCCCATGTTCATCCGGCCGCTGTTCTGCGAGGGCAAGGGGCCGTTCCGCTGGGCCGTGCTCTCCGGCGATCCCGAGGACCTCGCGGTCACCGACCAGGCGATCCTCGAAACCTTCCCGCAGGACAAGGCGCTGGAGCGCTGGATCCGCCTGGCACGCGAGCGCGTGGCGTTCCAGGGGCTGCCCGCGCGCATCTGCTGGCTCGGCTACGGCGAGCGCGCGCGCGCGGGGAGGGTGTTCAACGACCTCGTGGCCTCGGGGCGCGTCAAGGCGCCCATCGTCATCGGCCGCGATCACCTGGACTGCGGCTCCGTGGCCTCGCCGAACCGCGAGACCGAGGCGATGCGCGACGGCTCTGACGCGATCGGCGACTGGCCGATCTTGAACGCCCTGATCAACGCGGTCAACGGCGCCACCTGGATCTCGGTCCACCACGGCGGCGGCGTGGGCATCGGCTACTCGCTCCATGCCGGCATGGTCATCGTGGCCGACGGCAGCGAGGCCGCGGCGCGCCGGCTGGAACGGGTCCTCACCAGCGATCCGGGCATGGGCATCGCCCGGCACGCGGACGCCGGCTACCCCGAGGCCGTGGAGTTCGGCCGCCGGCACGGCGTCGATCTGCCCATGGGGTGAAGCCCTGACGTCCAAACCCGCGCGGCTCCTGTTGCTCGCCCTCACCCTGGGGGCGCTCTTCCTGCCGCCGCTCTGGGCCGGCCTGATCCTCGCGGCGGGTTTCCTCGCCTGGATGGCGATGGCTCCGCCGCGCCGCGAGAAGGTGGTGGGCGGGATCGCCTGCGCGCTGGCGCTCGGCGCGCTCGCCCTGGACTGGAGCGGCGGGCGCATGGCGCGGATGCCGGCCCGCGAGTGGGCGGCCGGCGCCGCGGACGAGTACGCCGATCTCTGGAACGGCCTGCGCGACGAGGCGCGGGCGGCGGCCGAGGCCCTGGGGAGCCCTCCCGAAGGCCAGAACGCCCGCATGTACGCGTTCCGCCGCCTGGCCGAGCTGGTGCCCGACCAGGCCGACCAGGGACGGGGCCGGCGGGCGCTGCTGCTCCTCGATCCGGACGGCGACGCGGTCGCCTGGTCCGGGGAGGGGCTCCTGCACGAGCCGTCGGCCGACGAGGTGCCTCGCGCCGGGCGCGCGTTCCAGGCCAGCTTCACGGCCGTCACCCTGCTCGCGGTGGAGCCGCTGCCGTCCGACCGGCAGGCGCGGCGGCCCTGGAGAGTCGTGGCGGGCGCCAGCTTCCCGGCGGACCGGCTGCCGTTCCCGAGCGGGCGGAGGCTGCGCTGGTCCATGGTCGGGAGCCCGGACCAGGCGCTCGCCGGCATGCTGCTCGTGCCGTCGAAGTCGCCGCCGTACCTGGTCGTGGAGCCGGCGTTCGCCAGGGTGCCGCCCGCCTTCCCGTGGGCGCGCCAGGTCGTCTGGGGCGCGGTCGCGTTCGCCCTTCTGGCCCTGGCCGTGATGCGCAGCCCGGGCCTGGCCATGCCGGGACTGCCGGGACTGCCGGGGCTGCCGGAAGATACTGCGCCGCCCGCCCGCAGCGAGAGCCCGGTGCGGCTCTCCGTCCTCACCTTCGCGGGCGTGGCCGCCGCCGGCATGGCCGCCGGGCTCTCCTGGTCCTCGCTGGCCGTGCTCGCCGCCGGGCTGGCGCTCGCCGGCTGGGGCCTGGCGCGCCCGATGCCGCAGCGGAGCCCGTCCGCGGTCCGCACCGGGCTCCTGGGCGCGCTGGCCGCGGCCTTCCTCTTCGCCGCGGCCTGGCTGCTGCAGCTCGGGCGCGAGCCGATCGACCTCGGCTCGGCGATCCTGGCCGAGCCCGAGGCCGTCAGCCTGCGCCTGGCGTTCGCGGCCGCGGCGTTCGGGCTCCTCTACGCGGCGGGCCGCCGCCGGGTGGACGCTGCGCCGCCGCGCGAGCTCTGGGGCTGGGCCGCGGCCGGCCTGCTGCTGCTGGGCGCGATCGCCTGCGATTTCCCTCTTCTGGGCCTGCCGCTCCTGGCCGCCGGCGCCGCGGCCGCGGCGATCTACGCGGACCCAAGGCGGATGGGAGTGGGGCTCGCCATGGCGGCGGTGGCGCTGATGGCGATCCTGGCGGCCTCGGCGCTCTGGGAGACGGCCTACCGCCTGTCGCTGCGGCGCTGGGCCGAGACCGAGCTGCTGCACAAGGTCACGCCGCCGACCCGGGAGGAGCTGGACGCCCTGGGTGGGGAGGTCAACGCCCACTTCACCCGCCGCGACCTGGCGAGCCTCGTGCCGCGCACGCCGGCCGGGCTGGAGCGCCAGGACCTCGCCTATGCGCTCTGGCGCGGCTCGCCGCTCGCCCGTCCCTACTCGCTGTCGGCGCTGGTGGTGGTGCCGCGGGAGGGGCCGCAGTCGTCGTTCGCGTTCGGCATGCCGCTCACCCAGGGGAGCCGGGTGGACTGGAGCCCGGAGCGCTGGCGCGGCCTGGGGCTGCCGCTGTGGGAGGAGAGCCCGGTCTACGGCGAGGCGCCGCTCAAGCTGGCGGGCAGGCCGTGGGGCGTGGTGCGCTTCTGGCTGATGCCGCGTCCCGGGTTCGAGCTGCGCGACCGCCGCCGCCTGGGCGAGGTCGAGGCCGGGCTCCTGAAGGGCGGTCCCGCCGCGGACCCGGTGCAGGAGCTGCTCCAGCCCGCGGTGTACGCGCTCTACACCGAGAACGGCACGCCGTCGCTCTCGCCCTGGGACGAAACGCCGCGCCTCTCCGACCGCCTGCGCCCGCGCACCGGCGAGGGCTCGGCCATCGTCGACACGCCGGTCGGCCGGGCGCGCGCCTACAGCCACATGACGCTGGGCGTCTGGGAGGTGATCTACCTGCCGTTCCTGCAGCCGCTCCAGGCGCTGGAGCGCACCGCGAACCCGGGCGTGAGCCTGCTGATGCTGATGGCGCTGGCCGCGCCGCCGGTGCTCCTGCTGTCGCTGCCGCGGGCCTCGTTCCGCGCCCTGCTGGGCCGGGTGGTGCGCTCCTACTCGAAGCGGCTGATCATCGTGTACACGCTGCTCATCCTGATGCCGCTGCTGCTCCTGAACGTCGTCCTGGTCGGCGCCATGGAGGACCGGCTGGAGCGCCAGCAGCGGGTGTCGGGCGAGGCGGCTCTCGCCTCGGCGCAGCAGGTGCTGGGCGAGCGGCTCTTGCGCCTGGAGCCCGGCTTCGGCGTGGACACGGCGCTCGGCGACCGGCTGCTGATGGATCTCTCCGAGATCGTCCATCACGAGGTGAACCTCTACTGGGGGAGCAGCATCTATGCCTCCAGCCGGCACGAGCTGTTCACGGCCGGCCTCTTGCCGAACCGCATCCCGGGCGAGATCTACTCGCGCCTGGCGCTCCTCGGCTTCGGGCTCTCGGCGCGCACGAACCGGGTGGGAGCGACGGACTACCTGGAGATCTACGCGCCGCTGCGGCTGCCCGGCGCGCCGGTCGAGGAGGAGCGCCTGTTCCTCTCCATGCCGCTCCTGGCGCAGCAGGAGGAGACGGCCGAGGAGCTCGCGCACCTGCGGCGGCACGGCATCCTGGTTACGGTCGGGCTTTTCCTCCTCCTGGTCGCCGTGGGCACGCGCCTGGCGCGCAACTTCACCCGTCCGCTCATGGAGCTGATCGAGGGCACCCGCCGCATCGCCGCGGGCGCGACGTCGCTCGACCTGGCGCCGACCGAGCTCGAGCTGGCGGCGCTGGTGCAGGCGGTGGACGACATGGCGCTGCGCATCGCCGAGGCGCGGGAGCGGCTGGTGCGCGAGAAGCAGGTGGTGGAGCGGATGGTCGAGAACATCACCTCGGGCGTGGTGTCGCTCGACCGCGAGCGCCGGGTGCTGATGCACAACCGCGTGGCCGCCGAGCTGCTCGGCGTGTCGGTGGGCCAGAGCCTCGACCGGGTCGTCGAGGAGGAGGCGCGGCTGGGGACCGTGGCCGGTTTCCTGCGCGCGGCAGTGCAGCGTCCGGGCGAGATGCACCGGGAGACTGTGAGGCTCCCGGATCCCGGCGGCGGAGAGGAGCGCGAGTGGTCGCTCGTCTGGGTGCCGGTGCCGGGCACGGGCGAGCCCTCGGCGCTCCTGGTCGTGGAGGACGCGACCGAGGTGCTGCGCGGCCAGCGGTTGCTGGCGTGGGCGGAGATGGCGCGCATCATCGCGCACGAGATCAAGAACCCGCTGACCCCCATCCGCCTCTCGACCGAGCACCTGCGGGAGGTCTACCAGCGCGCTCCCGAGCAGCTCGACCGGGTGTTCGAGCGCTGCACGGTGAACATCCTGACCCAGGTGGAGGAGCTGCGCACGATCGCCTCGGAGTTCTCGACCTACAGCGCCATCCTGCACATCGATCCCAAGCCGGGGGACCTGACCTCGGCGATCGCCGAGCTGGTGGAGGGCTACCAGGCGGCGCCGCCCGAGGGAGTGAGCGTCGAGCTGGAGACGAACGGCCCGATCCCGGCCCGCTTCGACGCCAAGCTCCTCGGCCGGGCGGTGAGGAACCTGCTCGAAAACGCGCTCCGCGCGAGCGCCGGCGGCGGCCGGGTGACCGTGCGGGTCGAAAGGCAGAATGGCCACGCAAGGATCGCCGTGCTCGATGAAGGTCCCGGGGTGCGGCCCGAGAACCTGCCGCGGATCTTCGACCCCTACTTCTCGACCCACGACACGGGCACGGGCCTGGGCCTGCCCATCGCCCGCCGGGTCGTGGAGGAGCACGGCGGCACCATCACGGCCCGCAACCGAGCAGAGCGCGGGCTGGAGGTGGTGATTACCCTGCCGGTGGAAAGGACTTAAAGGACTGCAACGACGGCAAGGACTTCAATTCTGGTCCTTGAAGCCCTTGCCGTCCTTTGGGTCCTTGGCTACCGCCGTTTGACCTTCATCGTCCGCCGCCGGCCGCCGCCGAGGGAGACGCGCGGCTTCATCTCCAGGTA
>JBJMGZ010000440.1:0-7306 GCA_045807605.1 Thermoanaerobaculia bacterium
CCGTTCCAGCCGGGGGACTTCCAGCTCCTCGCGCAGCTCGGCCCGCCGGGGCTCGCGCAGGTGGAGCCGGAAGGCGGGCACGCGGGAGTCGTGGCAGAGCCGCTCGTAGCTGTCCGGATGCGCCGGGCGGACCTGTTTGACCTCCATCTCGCCGTCCCAGTCCGTGGCCGCCGCCACCGTGCCGTGGTCGGTGCCGAAACCGATCAGATAGGCCTGGTTGCCGAAATTATCGCGGGCGAGCTGGCCGACGTTCAATTCGCCGCGCGCTCCCATCTCGGTCGCCCCGGCGTTGCCGACGTGGGAGTTGTGCTCCCAGACCACCGCCTTGGCCTCCGGGCCGCGGAAGCCGAGCACCATGAGGAGGGTGTCGAACATGTGCTGGTCGCGCAGGTTCCAGGACTCGGCGGAGCCGTAGTACATGATGCGGTAGTAGCGCTCGGCGTTGGCCACGATGCGCGCGTTCTGGATCGCGTCGAGGAAGCTGTCGCCGTCTCTCTCCTCGTACTGGAGCCTCTTCTTGAGGATGTCCACGAGCGTCGCGAGCACGTCGGCCTCGCAGATCGCGAACCGCCGCACCAGCGCGGCGCGGCCGTAGAGCGCCGGGTCTCTCTCCCAGGGGCTGAGGCAGCCGTAGCGCAGGCGCGCCACCTGGGCGGCCTCGGGATCTTTCTCCTGGAGGTAGCGCAGGACCTCGCCGATGGACGCGTACAGGCTGTAGAGGTCGAGCCCGTGGAAGCTCACCGGTCTCTCCCGCTGCCGGTCGTTGTGGCCGCGCAGCCATTCCACGAAGTCCGCCACCTCGCGGTTGCGCCACATCCAGGTCGGAAAGCGGGCGAAGGTGGACCGCCGGCCGTCGCGCGGCGGAGGCAGATGGCGGACGTAGCGGTCGATCTGCGCCGCGTCCGGCCAGTCCGCCTCGACGGCCACGATGTCGAAACCTTTCTTTTCGATCAGCTCGCGCGTGATGCGGGCGCGCATGCGGTAGAACTCGGAGGTGCCGTGCGTCGCCTCGCCCAGGAGGACCACGCGGCAGTCTCCGATGCGGTCGAGCAGAGGGCCGAGCTCCGCGGTGTCGATGCCACCAAACGGCTCCGCAGCCTCACGGATCAGGTGCGCGACCGTGGCGGGCGGGCTCGGCGGGCGGGGATGGGTGAGGACAGGTTCCGGCTCGTGGGCCACCAGGGGCGACTCGCCGGGCGGCGGAAGGTCCCCCTCAACCTCAAAAGGGAGGTGACCGCCGTCGCCCTCCTTGGTCCGCCAGCCCTGGGCTCCCACCAGGGGTACGAAGCGCACGGCCCCCAGGCTCTCGCGCTTGAATTCGTCCGGCCCGGTGCGGCGCACGCGCACCAACTCCTGGAGGCGGGGATCGGTCCCGATGGGAATGACCAGCCGGCCGCCGGACGCGAGCTGGCTCCGGAGGGCGGGCGGGACGTCGGGGCCGCCCGCGGCCACGGCGATGGCGTCATAGGGCGCGTGCTCGGGCCAGCCGAGCGTGCCGTCGCCGTGAACGATGTGGACGTTGGTGTAGCCGAGCCGCTGCATGCGCTCGCGGGCGAGCTCGGCGAGAGCCCGGTGGCGTTCGATGGCATAAACCTCGCGCGCGATCCGCGAGAGCACGGCCGCGGCGTAACCGGAGCCGGCGCCCACCTCCAGGACGCGGTCGTCCGGACCGATCTCCAGGGCCTCGGCCATCAGGGCCACGATGTAGGGCTGGGAGATGGTCTGCTGCTCCTCGATGGGGAGCGCGGTGTCGTCGTAGGCGAACTCGTGGAGCCGCTCGGGCACGAAGGCCTCGCGCGGCACGGCAAGCAGGCCGTCCAGCACCCGGCGGTCGCGCACCCCGCGGCCGGCGATCTGGCGCTGGACCATGTCTCGGCGCTGGTTTTCAAAGTCGTTTCCCATGGCCCCCCTCCCTTCTGCTTCCAAGGTTTGCAAGATCGGCGCCTTTTGTCGCCGCCTCGGAGGGTGGGCTTTCCGGTATCATCCACACCAGTCCGGGAGATCCATGATCAAACCCTCTGTTCGACTGCCGGCCCGGGCTGTCCTGGCTGCGGCGCTTCTGACCTCGGCGCCGGCGCCTGTGGAGCGCTCGCTGGCCGCGGGCGAATCCCAGGTGCAGGAGCTGGCCCTGGAAGGCGAGGGTGCCTGGCTGGTCACGGTCGAGCAGATCGGGATCGACGTCGTCGTCGAGGTGCCGGGGCGAATCGGTGTGGATGCCCCGTTCGACCGCCAGGGGACCGAGACGCTGCTGTTGACGTCGCCCGCTCCCACGGTGGTGGTGCGGGCGCGGGAGGCCGGAGCGCCGCCGGGGCGCTACTCCCTGCGCGTGGAGAAGGTGGACGACCCGGCGCGCCTCGAGGCCGAGGCCGCGATGAGCCGGGCGGGCGAGGCGTACCTGGAGGGCTCGGCCGAGGGCCGCAAGAAGGCGCTCACCGGGTACCTCGCGGCGTCGAGCCTGTATCGCGAGACCCGGGACCGGGCGCGGGCGCTCTACGCGGCGGCGGTGCTCGCGCGGCTCACCGGCGACACCCGCCAGGCGCTGGAGCTCGGGGAGCGGGTGCTGCCGCTCTGGCAGGCGGACCGGCTGTGGGATGCGGCGACCCGCAACGAGATCGGTCTCGATCTGTGGCTGCTCGGGCGGGTGGACGAGGCCCGGGCCTCCTTCGCGGCGGCGCGGACGGTCCAGCGGGAGATCGGCGACCGCTACGGCGAGGCGGTCTCCCTGAGCAACCTGTGCGCGAGCGACCTGCCGCGCGGCAAGCTGCGCGAGGCGCTGGCCTGCTATGGCGAGGCGCTGCCGCGGCTGCGCGAGATCAAGGCGGCGGCGCTCGAAGGGGCGGCGCTGACCAGCGCGGGCCGGGCGCTCGACGTGCTCGGGCAGCCCGACCAGGCGCTCCTGCGCTACCGCGAGGCGCTCGCCCTGACGCGCTCCGTGGGCGACCGCGCCGGCGAGGCGCAGGCGCTCAACAACCTGGCCGTGCTCCATCGCGAGATGGGCGAGTTCCAGGAGGCGCTCGCGAGCTACGGCCAGGCGCTGGAGATCTTCTCCTCCCTCCAGTATGGACGGTGGCAGGCGCGCGTGCTCCACAACCTCGGCGCCATCTACCAGGGGCTGGGCGAGCCGCGGCAGGCGATCCCGCAATACGAGCAGGCCCTCCCCCTCTGGCGGGCGGCCGGCGACCGCGCCGGCGAGGCCGCCACCCTGATCAACCTCGGCCGGGCACGAGGCCTCCTGGGGGAGCCGCGGCAGGCGCTGGAGCTTCAGGAGCAGGCGCTCGCGCTCGCCCGGGAGGCGGGGGACCGGCGCGGCGAGGGGATCGCCCTGGACCAGGCCGGGCACGCCCGCACCGCGCTGGGCGATCCGGCGGCCGCCCTCGTCGCCTACGGCCAGGCGCTGGAGCGGCTGCGCGCCGTGGGAGACGTGCTCTACGAAGCCGACGCGCTGCGCGGCCAGGGTCTCGCCCTGGCGGCCCTGGGCAGGCCGGAAGAGGCGCTGTCGAGCCTCGCCGAGGCGCTGACCCTGGCCCGCACCGCCCGCATCCCGGTGAGCGAGGCCGCGACGCTCTGCGATCTCGCCCGCATCGAGAGCGGGCTCGGACGCAAGGACGCGGCCCGCGCGCACGCGGCCGAAGCCATCGCGGGGATCGAGGCGCTGCGCACGCAGATCGGCAACCCGGACCTGCGCTCCTCGTTCGCGGCCACCCTGCACGAGGCCTACGAGCTGCAGATCGACCTCCTGATGGAGGCGCACCACGGTACCGGCGGCAATCCCGCCGCGGAGTTCGAGCGCGCGGCCCTGGAGACCGGGGAGCGGGCGCGGGCGCGCACGCTGCTGGAGCTGCTCGGCGAGGCCGGGATCGACCTGGGCCGCGGGGCGGACCCCGCGCTCGTCGAGCGCCGCACCGCGCTGGAGCGCCGCCTGAGCGCCCGCGCCGAGCGCCTGCTGCGGGAGAAGGAGCCCGCGGTGCGGGCCACCCTGCTCGGCGAGCAGGCCACCCTGCTGCGGGAGCTCGACCTGGTGGACGCCGGCATCCGGGAGAGCAGCCCGGCCTTCGCCGCCCTCACCCGTCCCCGGCCGGCGCGCGCCGCCGAGATCCAGGCGCTCCTCGATGCGGACACGCTGCTCCTGAGCTACTCCCTGGGCGAGACGCGCAGCTACCTGTTCGCCGTCACCGCCACCTCGGTCGCGGGCTTCGAGCTGCCTCCCCGCTCGCGCATCGAGGAGGCCGCCCGCGCCGTGCATTCCGGCCTGAGCGCCTACGACGCCGCGGACCGCGCCGCCGACACCCGGGAGGCCGCCGCGCTGAGCCGGCTGATCCTGGCCCCCGCGGCCCCTCTCCTGGACCGCCGGCGGCTCGTGATCGTGGCCGACGGCGCCCTGCACTACGTCCCCTTCGGCGCGCTGCCGGAGCCGCGGGAGGAGGCGGACGGCGCCTTGCCCGTCCCCCTCCTGGAGCGGCACGAGGTGGTCTCCCTCCCCTCGGCCTCGGCCCTGGCCGTGCAGCGCAAGCTGCTGGCCGCACGGTCTCCCGCGGCCGGAGCGGTGGCCGTGGTGGCGGACCCGGCCTTCGATCTCCGCGATCCAACGTTCGAGCGGCTGCCGGCCACGCGCCAGGAGGCGGAAGCGATCGCGGCGCTGGCGCCTCCCGGCCAGGCGCGCCTCGCCCTGGGCCCCGAGGCCAGCCGCGCGGAGGTGCTGGGCGACCGGCTGAGCGGCTACCGGACGGTCCACTTCGCCACCCACGGCCTGATCGACGCGGAGCACCCGAGCCTGTCGGGGCTGGCGCTCGCCGACGGCTTCCTCAACCTGCGCGACGTGTACGGGCTGCGGCTCGGCGCGGACCTGGTCGTGCTGAGCGGCTGCCGCACGGCGCTGGGCCGGGAGATCCGTGGCGAAGGCATGGCGGGGCTCGCCCGCGGCTTCTTCCATGCCGGCGCGCGGCGGGTGGTGGCCAGCCTCTGGCGGGTGGAGGACCGCGCCACCGCGGAGCTGATGACCCGCTTCTACCGCGGGATGTGGACGGAGGGCCAGTCTCCGGCCGCGGCCCTGCGGTCGGCCCAGCTCTCCATCCGGCAGGAGCGGCGCTGGCGGGACCCGTACTTCTGGGCGGGCTTCGTCCTCCAGGGCGACTGGAAGGGATGAGGTGCGATCCTCCGCGCTCCCGTCCCACTCCCGGGAGGAAGCCGGAATCTTGACAAGGAGGAAACCATGGGCAGGAACATCAAGGACTTCGTGGCGGACTGGCACGTGTGGTACGTGGATGGACCGAACCCGGTGCTGCAGCGCGCCTACAGGCTGGCGATCGGCACCGAGCCGGGCACCGAGCCGTTCCTCGGCGAAGAGGGCCATCCCAGCGTGGGCTTCCTCATCTCCCAGGAGGACGGAACGCCGGTCTTCTCCTCGCGCGAGCACGGGCCGCTCGTGCTGATGGACGGCACTCTGCGCTGGGTGGGCACCGGGACCGACACGATTCTGAAGCGCATCTACGTCTCCCTCGCGGAGTCGGTGAGCAAGGACGACCTGATCTCGTACTCGCTCTACGGCACGACGCTGCACGGGGATCCGGAGCAGGTGGCGGTCTGGGGCGCCAACGACGGTCCGCCGCCGCCTGAGCCGGGCGCCGCCTGAGCCGGCTTCCCTGTTAGAATCCGCGCGTTCTGGCAAGCCAGGAGACAGCCCTCGACGTCAGCGAACGGCCGGAGGATCTCGTCGCGCGGATCCAGGCGGGAGACCGGCGGGCCGAGGAGCGCCTGATCGGGACCTACGGCCGCGGTGTGGCGATCCTCCTGGACCGCCACACCAACGGCCGTCCCGAGGCCGAGGATCTCTTCCAGGACACGTTCCGGCTGGTCATCGAGAAGCTCCGCCGGGGGGAGCTGCGCGAGCCCGCGAAGCTCCCTGGCTTCCTCGCGCAGATCGCCAGGAGCCTCGCCATCGAGCACTACCGCAAGGCGCAGCGCCGCAAGACCGATCCCGACAGCGACGCCATCGCCGAGGCCGTGGACCTCTCCGCGGGCGGCTCCGGCGCTCTCGCCGAGCTGCTGAGCCGGGAGGACGCCGGGCTCGTGCGCCGGGTGATCGGGGAGCTGGGCACCGAGCGCGACCGCGAGATCCTCCTGCGCTTCTACATCGCCGAGGAGGACAAGGAGCGCATCCAGGCCGACCTCGGCCTCACCAGCCTGCAGTTCAACCGCGTGCTCCACCGCGCCCGCGAGCGCTACCGCGACCTCTACCTGGAGCGCATCGGCGGCAGACGGGCCGCCCTCCTCTTCGTGCTTGGGATAATCCTGCTCCTCGTCCCACTCTCTCTCGGAGGGCGGAGGATGGACGGGTGAACGACATGGACCACGCATACATCGAGGAGCACGGGCTCATCGACCTCTATCACCGGGGGCAGCTGCCGCCGGAAGAGGAGACCGGCTTCGAGGAGCACTTCGTGGGCTGTCCCGAGTGCCAGGAGCGGCTGCAGATGGCCCGCGGCTTCCAGCGCGGCTTGAAGACGGTCGTGACGGAGGAGGTCAAGGAGGACGTGGCCAGGGCCGGCCTGCTCGCCTGGCTCGTCCGGAGCCCCCGGAGATATTGGCTCGCCGTGGCCGCCCTGATCCTGGCCGCGGTGCTGCCCGTGCTGGGCTATCTCGCCGGGAGCCGCGAAGCCGCTCCGATGAACACGGAAGCCGGCTGGCGGCAGCTCTTCGAAAAGGAGCGGCGGAGCGCGGACGATCTCCGGCAGCGCCTGGAGCAGAGCGAGCGCCAGCGGCTCGCCCACGTTGAAGTGACCCCCTCCCCCCCTTCGCCGCTCGTCAACACGCCCGTCTTCCTGCTCACCGCCGTCCGCGGGGAGGGGGAGACAGCGGCCGTCGAGGCGAGAAACGGCTGGTTCTCCCTGGCCGTGGACGCCGGCGACGATCCGCGCTTCGAGAGCTACCGCGTGACGATCACCGACGCCCGCGGCGCCCGCGTCTTCCGGCAGGCCGGGCTCAAGCCGAACGCGCTCGAGGCGGTGCTTCTCACCTTTCCCGCGGGCTTCTTCAAGCCGGGCGAGCACCGGCTGAAGCTCGAGGGGGTCAGGGCGGGCGGCGCGGCGGTTGAGCTGGGCGGGTATTCGATCCGGATCGCGCCGTAGGCCTCCCCCGCCCGCCGGCGTGGCCCGGCCCACCCCACCGGACGTGGCGCGGGGGTGGGGCCCGGCGCGATCGTAGCCGCCATGAACGCCACCTACCTGACCTTGCTGATGCTGGTTTTCGCCGCGGTGCCGGTCGCGCTGATCCGGGCTGCGTGGGCGCGGCGGGCCTGAAGAGAGACGCC
>JBJMGZ010000441.1:0-4318 GCA_045807605.1 Thermoanaerobaculia bacterium
TCTCGCGAAATCGCTTGTTTTCTTCCTGACCTGAAATCTTTTCGGCCCTCCCACCACCTCCTAGATAGAGGGAGGGCCGTATCGTGGAACACCTCATTCCCCGTGAGAGCCTGGAGCGCTTCGCTGCCGGGGCAGCCACCCGTGAAGAGGGGCGGATTATCGCGATCCACCTTCTGAAGGGCTGCGCCACCTGCGCGGCCACCCTGCGCAACGTCGGCCGCGGCCGGGCGCCGATGGAGGCCTACGACCGGTCCCTGGACCGCTTCGAGCGCGACCTCCGCGGCGAGGTCGTAGCCCCGTCCGGCATGCTCACCGCCCTCCGGGCCGTGCTGAACAGGTCCGAGCACCGGGTGGAGGAGATGCTCGCCCGCCGCTAGGGGCCGTTCAGGCCCCCGTGCTAGAATCCCGCCGTCTTCCGATCCAGCTTGGATGAACCTGGGATGCCTGGACTCCCCGTCGCGGCGACCGTGCGCAGAAACACCGGCGAGGTGCTGGAGACGATCTCGCGCGTGCTCGAGCCCTACATCGGCAGGCTGATGGCGCGTACGTCCGCGACCGCGCACTGCAACGACCTCGGCATCCGCGCCGCGGTCGTGGACGGGCAGCAGATCGAAGCGCTGCTCGAGAAGCTGGGGCTCGCGCTGATCATCTTCCTGGGCAGGGACAAGGCCGCGACCGTGGTGGACGCGATGCGCCAGGCCATCGCGGCGCTCAAGGAGGCCTCGTGAGCCGGGCGCGGTGGGCCGGCCGGGCGCTGACGGTCCTGCTGGTGGCGCTCGCGGCGGTGCTGCTCGCCCGCGCCCTGGCGCCGGGGAATCCGGTCTTCGGAGGGCCGCTCCCGCCCCGCGCCATCCTCGCGCTCGGCACGTTCGGGAAGCTCCTCTACCTGCTGGTGGCGGCGTGGGTTTCGACGCGGGTGGTGGGGAGGTTCGACCCGGGGACGCCGTCGCGGTCCGCCTGGCGCCTGCTCTCCCTCGGGCTCGTCGCCATGGCCCTGGGGCAGGCGTGCTTCGTCGTCTACCAGTTCGTGCTGCGGGTCGAGGCGCCGTTCCCATCGCTTGCGGACGTCTTCTTCCTGGTGTCCTATCCGCTGCTGATCGGCGCGCTCGTGATGTTCCTGCGGGCCTACTCGGCGAGCGGGTTCCCGATCGGTCCGGCGTCGGAGCGGGCCTGGCTCGCGGGGGGAGTCGCGGTCGTCTGCCTCGCGATCGCCTATCCGATCCTGATGCCGCTGGTGAGGAAGCCGGGAGAGCTGCTGGAGACGCTGCTCAACGTGCTCTACCCGGTGCTGGACTTCCTGCTGCTGATTCCGACGGTGCTGCTGATCCGCATCAGCCTGCGGTTCCGGGGCGGCGCGGTATGGAAGGTCTGGGTGCGCCTGCTCGGCGGCTTCCTCTTCCTCTGCGCCGCCGACACCCTCTTCGCCTACTACTCGCAGTTCGGCTGGGTCGAGCTGACCGACCTCGTGGATGCCACCTACCTGCTGGCGTATGGGTTCCTGGGGCTGGGGGTGCTGTACCAGCGGGATCTGCTCGCCTGACCCCCAACCGGACGCCCCCCACTGTAGAGACGCCCCGTGGGGCGTCTCCTCCGAGAGACATCGGATAAACCGCAGAGCGGCGGTGGTTTCTGAAGGATGTCGCCGCCGCGGAGACGCCCCCCGGGGCGTCTCTACAGTGGGGGGAAAGAGCCGGGGGGATGGGATCAAGCCGCCGGCCGCAGCTCCTCGCGCGAAGGCCGCAGCCGCCGCAGCAGGTCCTTCACCCGCGACACGCCCCGCAGGTCGTCGAAGATCGAGTAGAACACCGGCGTCGCGAGGAGCGTCAGCAGCAGTGACAGCGTCTGCCCGCCGATGACCACGACCGCGATCGCGCGGCGCTCCTCGGAGCCCGGGCCGGTGCCGAGGGCGAGCGGGAGCATGCCGGCCACCAGGGCCAGCGTGGTCATCAGGATGGGACGCAGACGGTCGCGGTTGCCCTGCAGGATCGCGGCCTCGCGCACCATGCCCGCGGCGCGCAGGTTGTTCATGTGGTCGATCTGCAGGATGGCGTTCTTCTTCACCACCCCGAAGAGCACCAGCACGCCCAGCGCTGAATAGAGGTTCAGCGTGTTGCCCGTGGCCCAGAGCGAGAACAGCGCGAAGGGCACGGAGAGCGGCAGCGAGAGCAGGATCGTCAGCGGGTGCACCAGGCTCTCGAACTGGGACGCCAGGATCATGTACATGAAGATGATCGACAGCAGCAGCGCCCAGACGAACTCCTTGTAGGTCCGCGCCAGCTCGCGGCCGCGGCCGCCGATCGCGGTGGTGTAGGCGGGCGGCAGGTTCATCTCCTTCACCGCGCCCTGGAGGGCCTCCAGGCGGTCGGCCAGTGCATACCCGGGCGCGACGCCGGCGCGCAGGCTCACCTGCCGCTGGCGGTCGAGCCGGTCGACGCGCGACGAGGTCGTGGCCTCCTTGACCGTCACCAGGCTGTCCAGCCGCACGAGGCGGCCGGTCGAGCTCGGCACGTAGAGGCGGGTGATCGCGTCCGGATCGTTGCGCGTGCCCTGGGTCAGCCGGAGCTGGACGTCGTAATCGTCGTTGACCTCCGGATCGTGGAAGCGGGAGACCTCGGCGTCGCCTCCGACCATCAGCCGCAGCGCGTTCGCCACGTCCGACATCTGGACCCCGAGGTCCGCGGCGCGGGCGCGGTCGATGTCCACGCGCAGCTCGGGCTTGTCGAGCTTCAGGGTGATGTCCGAATCGACGATGCCGCCGAGCTTCTTCGAGCGCTCGCGCAGCTCATTGGCATAGGCGGACAGCGCCAGCAGGTCCGGTCCGCGCAGCGAGAAGTCGATGTCGTTGTTGCCGCCGCCGATGTTGAAGGCCTGGACGTTGCGCACCGCGCAGCGCAGGTCGCCGAACTTCGACAGGCGCTTGCGCACCTCCGCCATCACGTCGCGCTGGCTGTAGTTGCCCCGGAACGCCGCCATGGGATCGAGCCGCGCCAGGGCGCCGAGGAAGCGGGACACCGAGAGCTTGCGCTCCTCGTGCGGCGCGATGCGCACGAACACGGTCCCCTGGTTGACGCCGCCGAGGAAGCCGCCGCCCGCGTTGGCGAGCGCCAGGCGGATGGCGGGCATCTGCCGCAGCTCGGCCTCGATGGCGCGCATGGCCTCGTCCATCGCGGCCAGGTTCGTGCCCTCGGGCGCGTTGACGTTGATCTCGAACTCCGACTCGTCCACGTCGCTCGGGATGTACTCGACCTTGACCAGCTTGAACAGGACGATCGACGACAGCATGACCAGCACGCAGGCCAGCGCGGCGATGCGCCGGTGCCGCATGGTGGCGAGCAGCATGCGCTCGTAGACCCGGTCCACGCGGCCGTAGAAGCCGCCGCGCGACCTGGCGGTATCACCCGCGTGGCCCCCATGCCCCGCGGCGTCCTCGGCGCGCAGCAGCCGGGCGCTCATCATCGGGGTGAGCGTGAAGGAGACGAGGAGCGACACCAGCACCGCCGCCGCCGCGGTCAGGCCGAACTGGAAGAGGAAGCGTCCCGAGATGCTCGACATGAACGAGACCGGGACGAAGATCACCACCAGCGACAGCGTCGTGGCGAGCACGGGCAGGCCGATCTCGGCGGTAGCCCGCTTCGCGGCTTCGAAGGAGTCGACCTTCTTCTCCTCGACCCAGCGGAAGATGTTTTCGAGCACCACGATGGCGTCGTCGATCACCACGCCGACCATGAGCACCAGGGCGAGCATGGTGACGCTGTTGAGCGTGAAGTCGAGCGCCTTCATCATGCCGAACGTCGCGATCACCGAGGTCGGGATGGCGACCGCGGCGATCAGCGTCGAGCGCCAGCTGCGCATGAACGCCAGCACCACCAGCGAGGCCAGGATGCTGCCCAGGATCAGGTGGAGGTTGATCTCGTGGAGGGCGGCGTAGATGTAGCGCGACTGGTCGCGGATGGTCTCCAGCTTGAGGTCCGGCGGCAGCTGGGCCTGCACGCGCGCCAGCGCCGTCTTCACCCCTTCGATCACCTCGATGGTGTTGGCCCCCGACTGGCGGCGCACCTCCAGGGTGACCGTGGGCACGCCGTCCAGGCGGGCGATCGAGCGCTGCTCCTTGGTGCCGTCCTCGGCTTGGCCGAGGTCGCGGATGCGCACCGGCTGGCCGTTGATCGTGGCCACCACCAGGTCGTCGAAGTCTCCGGCTTTCTCGAACCGGCCCATGGTGCGCAGCGTCTGCTCGCGGCCGCCCGAGGTCACGTTGCCGCCGGGCGACTCGGAGTTCTGCCGCACCAGGGCCTCGCGCACCGCCGTGATCGGGATGCCG
>JBJMGZ010000442.1:0-9743 GCA_045807605.1 Thermoanaerobaculia bacterium
CTCGAAGGGCCGCACCTCTCCGGCCTGCTGCGGCCCCAGGCCGTTGGGCGAGAACAGCTCCACGGGCTTGAGCCCGCTCCGGCCTTCCTGCAACGCGGCCTGACGATCCTCCACCGAGTCGGCCAGCGAGCAGATCACCCCGGCTCCGGTGACGACTACCCTCCGGAGGACCCGCCGGCTCACGCGACAGCCTCGCAGCGGCGGAACAGCACCGAGGCGTTGTTGCCGCCGAAGGCGTAGGCGTTGTTCATCGCCACCGCCACGGAGAGCTCGCGCGCCTCGTTGGGCACGCAGTCGAGCGCGCACTCCGGGTCCGGCTCCAGGAAGTTGGCGGTGGGAGGGATCCATCCGGTGTGGATCGCGAGCGAGCAGACCGCGGCCTCGATGGCGGACGCGGCGCCCATGGTGTGCCCGAGCATCGACTTGACCGAGCTGATCGGGACCCGCGGCGACGGGCCGAAGATGCGGCAGACGGCCAGGGTCTCGAGCTTGTCGTTCGTGGGCGTGCCGGTGCCGTGGGCGCTGATGTAGCTCACGTCCTCGGGGCGAAGCCCGGCGTCGGTGAGGGCGCGCTCCATGGCGCGGGCCGGACCGTCCCCTTCCGGGTGCGCGGCGGTCATGTGATGGGCGTCGCAGGAGAGCCCGTACCCCGCCACCTCGGCGTAGATCCGCGCCCCGCGGGCGAGCGCCCGGTCGAGCCGCTCCAGCACCAGCACGCCCGCCCCCTCGCCCGGGATCATCCCCCTACGATTGCGGTCGAACGGCCGGCAGACGTCCGGAGCGATGGCGCCGAGGCGCGAGAAGCCGGTGTAGGTGATGCGCGAGAAGGCGTCGGCGCCGCCGGCGAGCATCAGGTCGGCGCGGCCGGCGCGGATGGCGTCGTAGGCCCAGGCGACCGCGTAATTGCCGGCGGCGCAGGCCGTGGGGATCATGGCATTGGGGCCCGCGGTGCCCATCTCCCGGGCGACGTGGGAGGCGATGGTGTGGCACGGGTAGATCGTGGCCAGCTCCGGCCCGATCCGCCCTTCGCCGCCGCCGAGGAGGAGGTCGTCGAAGCGCTCCACCTCCAGCGGCTCGCCCGAGGTGGTGCCCATGGCGACGCCGGCCCGATCGGGATCGAGGGCGTCCGGATCGAGCCCTGCGTCCTCCATGGCCATGCGCGCGGCCGCGACGGCCAGGCGGGAAGCCCGCCCCAGCTTGGCAGGATCCTGCTTGCGTACGTACGGCTCCGGCTGGAATCCCTTGATCTCGGCCCCGACGTGGGCAGGGTGACGGCTCGTGTCGAACGACTCGACGGTAGAAAACCCGCAGCGGCCCGCGAGCAGGCCGTCCCACACCCTTTCCCGCCCGGCTCCGATCGGGGTGACCAGTCCCAGCCCGGTCACCACGATCCTGCGGTTCATCCCACCGCCACCGGTTGCTGCTGGCTGGCCAGCTCCACCATCCGCTCCTGCACGAGGCCCACCATGGCCGGCAGGGAGTCGATCTGCTTGTAACGCTCGTCGGGCAGACCGAGCTGGAACGCGAGGTCCACGTCCACTCCGATCTCCAGGAGCGACAGGGAGTCGAGGTTCAGGTCGTTGCGCAGGTGATCCCCGTCCTGGATCCGGCCCGGGTCCATCCCCGCCACATTGCCGATGATCTGCTTGATCCTGCCCCTGATTTCATCCGGATTCATCGCATCCTCCTTGTCTCAACCCCATTCAACGTCAAAGCCCTTGCGGGCCGGTTCAGTCGTGTTCGGCGCAAGCCACCGGGATTTTGTTACAGAGGAAACCACAGAGAAATGGATGAAAAGCTGGACAAATCTTCAACGCTCATCCCGTCCGGACATCAGGGTAGCACGGCTTCGAACGGGAGGTCTCCTTGGTGAAATACTGAGCCGGGCTCGGGCACCTGTTCCGGCCGGGCCGGAGACGAAACTCGATGGACAGATCGAAAGCCCCGGCGCTTCCGCCGATTCCCGCCGTGCTGCTCGCGGTGCTGAGCGTGCAGGGCGGCGCGGCCATCGCCAAGGGCCTGTTCCCCGTGCTGGGCGCCACAGGCACGGTGGGCCTGCGCGTGATCCTCTCGGCGCTGATGCTGCTGGCGGCGTTCCGGCCGCGGCTCGCGCGCTTCACGGCGGCGCAGTGGCGGGCGGTGATCCCCTACGGCGTTGTGCTGGGGGTGATGAACCTGGTGTTCTACCTGGCCATCGCGCGGATTCCATTGGGCCTGGGCGTCACGCTGGAGTTCATCGGGCCGCTGGGCGTGGCCGTGGCGGGCTCGCGGCGCGCGCTGGACGTGGTGTGGGTGGTGCTGGCCGCGGCCGGCATCGCGCTGATCGCACCTTGGAGCGGCGGCGGGGTCGACCCGCTGGGCGTGGCGCTGGCGCTGGCGGCCGGCGCCTGCTGGGCCGCCTACATCCTGCTGGGCGGCCACGTGTCGCGGGTGATGCCCGGCGGCGCGGCGGTGGCGGTGGGGATGGCGATCGCCGCGGTCACCGTGCTCCCCGTGGCCGTCGCGAGCGGCGACCTGGGCCGGCTCACCCCCCGGCTGGTGGCGGCGGGCGTGGGCGTGGCGCTGCTCTCCAGCGCGGTGCCCTACACGTTGGAGATGATCGCGCTCAAGGCCTTGCCGGCCCGCACCTTCGGCATCCTGATGAGCCTGGAGCCGGCGGTGGCGGCGCTGACCGGGCTCGTCTTCCTGGCGGAGATCCTGACGGGCGCGCAATGGCTGGCGGTGGTGCTGGTGATCGCCGCCAGCGCCGGCGCCGCCCTCACCGCGCACCCGGGCACGCGGACCGCGGAGGTGTAGGGGCAGTCCTTGTGGCCGCCCTACCCTACCGGAAGGGCCGCAGAAGCAGCACCAGCACGGCCCCTGCGCCCTCCACCAGCCCCTTGGCCAGGGCGAGCACGGCCACGGCCGCGGTCCAGAGCGCCAGCCAGATCGCCGCCCAGGGAAGCTGGAGGAACCGGGGAAGGCGCCCCGGCGCGCTCGCGGCCAGCCGCTCCCAGAATCGGAGCCCGGACCCGGGAGTGGCAAGGCACTCGCACTCTTCATGCGAGACCTCCTTGCCGTGGAACCGCGACTCGAAGAGGCTCTCCCGGTCGCCGGCCACGCGGTAGGCGTCGTCCTCCATCGGGTGGCCCGCGTAGCGGAAGCGGTTGCCCGCCGCGCAGGCCAGGTAGAGCACCAGGAACGGCCGCAGGAGGCCGATCCCGGGGCCGGCCTCCTGGAGCTGGAGCGCGTGATACGCCTCGTGGAGCAGCAGCCCGAGCCCGTCCACCGAGCCCGGATCCCAGAAGCGCGGCTCGATGTAGATCCGGGCGCGGCGCGGGGACACCCTCCCCGGCAGGGTGATCCCCTGGATCGCAAACAGGTTGAAGAAGTGCGGGATGCCCAGGTGGAAGCGGAGCCCGTTGAGGTCGAGCGTCGGATAGACCGATTTCAGGACCCGCCGGGCCGGCTCGGGCAGCTCCACCTCGGGCGGGAAGAGCCACCGCTCCAGACGCTCGGCCCGGCTCTGCATTCTTCTTTGCGATACGCCTTGCGATACGTGATGCGGTAGATCACGCCCGCCTCGTCGTCGGACACCAGCAGCGACCCGTCCGGCAACACGAGCACGTCCGCCGGCCGCCCCCAGGCCTTGCCGTCCTTGCGCAGCCAGCCCTCGGCAAAGGGCTCGTAGGAGACGGCCTTGTAGTTGATCCCATCCCCCCTCTCCCCGGCCCTCTCCCCCGTGCCGGGGGAGAGGGATTCCCTTTCCAGCCGCACCATCATCACCCTGTAGCCGATCGGCGTGTCGCGGGTCCACGAGCCGTGCTCCGCGAACAGGATGCGGTTGCGGTACCCGGCCGGGAACATCGGGCCGGTGTAGAAGCGCATGCCGATCGCCGCCACGTGCGGGTCCAGCTCGCGCGCGGGAGGCGTGAACTGGCTGCAGGGCCTGCTGCCGAGCTCGGGGTCCGGGATGTCCTTGCCGTGGCAGTAGGGAAAGCCGAAGTGCAGCCCCTTCTTCGGGGCGTGGTTCAGCTCGTCCGGCGGCCGGTCGTTGCCCAGCATGTCGCGGCCGTTCTCCGTGAACCAGAGCTCCTTGGTCTCCGGATGCCAGTCGAACCCGACCGTGTTGCGGATGCCGCTGGCGAAGATCTCGCGGCCCGAGCCGTCCGGCTTCATGCGCGTGATCGTGGCGAAGATCGGGCGCTCCTTCTCCCGGTTGCAGACGTTGCAGGGCGCTCCGACCGGCACGTAGAGCCAGCCGTCCGGGCCGAAGGCGATGAACTTCCAGCCGTGGTGCTTCTCCGAGGGGAAGTCGTCCGCGAGGATCACCGGCTTTGGCACCGGCTGCGGCGGGCTCTGGAGCTTGCCGTCGATGCCGTCGTAGCGCAGGACCTTCGAGACCGCGGCCACATAGAGCGAGCCGTCGCGCCAGGCGATCCCGCTCGGCATGTTCAGCCCCTGCGCGATGACATGGACCTTCCTGTCCTTCACCGCGTAGACCTTCCCCGCGCTCATCGAGCCCACGTAGAGGGTGCCGTTCGGCGAGAGCGCCATCTGGCGGGCGTTCGGCACGTCGTCCGCGTAGACCTCGATGGCGAAGCCGGGGGGCAGGCGGATCTCGTTCAGGGGCAGCTCTTTCCTGCCCTGGCTTCCCGCCGGGGAACAGGAGAGGCTGACTGCGATGGCCAGCGCGGTACACAGGACGATCCGGGACTTCATCGTCATGCCTCCTTCCTCACATCCGCTCCGAGTCTAGCTTAGACTGTCCGTCTATGAGTCTGACCCCCGAGCTCGTCGCCGACATCCTGGTGCGCCAGGGCTGCATCACCCCGGACCAGGGAGAGACCATCAAGCAGGAGGCGCGCCTGATCCCGGCCCGGGTGCGCTCGGCGAGCGCCTACGAGCAGAAGTCCCTGGCCTACGAGATCATCACCCGCCTGCGCCTGCCGAACCAGAAGGACTCCGGCGCGCCGCTCCTGGACCTGGACATCGCCCAGGCCATCGCTTCCGATGCCAAGCTGGAACACGTCCGCATCGACACCCTGAGCCTCAACGCGGACCTCATCGAATCCAAGATGTCGCGGCCGTTCGCCAAGCGGCACCGGATGATCCCTCTGGAGATGGTCAACGGCCGGCTGCGGCTGGCCTGCGCCAATCCCTACGACATGGAGGGGATCGACTCCTTCAAGCGCATCGCCGGCCGCGACCTCGAGCTCGTGGTGGCCTCCGAGCCCGAGCTCCTCAAAGCGCTCACCGAGTTCTACGGCCTGCGCCACTCGGTCAAGAAGGCGGAGCGCGACCTGACCTCCGGCATCGACCTCGGCAACCTCGAGCAGCTCGTGCGCATGAAGAGTGAGAACGAGATCGAGTCGAGCGACCAGCACGTGGTCAACGCCGTCGAGTTCATGCTCCAGCACTCCTTCGACAGCCGCGCGAGCGACATCCACGTCGAGCCGAAGCGCGACCGGAGCCTGATCCGCTTCCGCATCGACGGGGTCCTGCACGACATCCAGACCATGCCGAAGATCGTGCACGCCGCGGTGGTGTCGCGGATCAAGACCATGGCGCGCCTGGACATCGCCGAGAAGCGGCGCCCGCAGGACGGCCGGGTCAAGACCACGCGCGGCGGGCGCGAGGTCGAGCTGCGCGTCGCCACGCTCCCCGTGGCCTTCGGAGAGAAGGTGGTGATGCGCATCTTCGACCCGCAGGTCCTGATGCAGGACCTCACCTCGCTCGGCTTCTACCCGGACGAGATGCAGGTCTTCAACGACTACATCAGCCGTCCCCACGGCATCGTCCTGGTGACCGGTCCCACCGGCTCGGGCAAGACGACCACGCTCTACTCGGCGCTCAAGGTGATCGCCACCCGCGAGATCAACGTGACCACGATCGAGGACCCGATCGAGATGGTCTACGAGGATTTCAACCAGACGGCGGTGCAGACCAAGATCGGGGTGACCTTCGCGAACGCGCTGCGCCACATCCTGCGCCAGGACCCGGACGTGATCATGGTGGGAGAGATCCGCGACGGCGAGACCGCGCAGTACTCGATCCAGGCGGCGCTGACCGGGCACCTGGTCTTCTCCACCCTGCACACGAACGACGCCGCCGCCTCGATCTCGCGCCTGGCGGACCTGGGGATCGAGCGCTTCCTGATCAGCTCGACGCTGGTGGGCTCCATGGCGCAGCGCCTGCTGCGGCGGATCTGCCCGCACTGCGCCGCGGAACGTTTCCTGACTGCCGAAGAGGTGGCGACCCTGCGCCTGGCCGTGCCGCCGGGCAAGCGGGTCAAGGTCAAGGAGGGCGACGGCTGCTTCGAATGCCGCGGCACGGGCTACATCGGCCGCACCGGCATCTTCGAGATGCTGCCGATCGACGACGCGATCAAAAACCTGATCATCACCGGAGCGGGCGCCGCCGAGATCAAGCGCGAGGCCACGAAGAACGGCATGCGCACCCTGCGGCAGTCAGCCCTGCGCAAGCTCGCCGAAGGGATCACCACCTTCGAAGAGGTGGTGCGGGTCACGGGGCTGTAACCCTCACGACATCACCCTCGACCTGAATACCCACATCCAGGAACCGCGGGATCAGCTCGATTTGCGTTAGAGCGTGGCCGCTCAAGGGGAGCGTAGCAAAAGCTCCGGAGCCGGCGAGGGCGAAGAGCAGCAGAAGCTGATCCGCCAGATGCTCGCCCACCGGCACTCCCGCAGCCAGGTAATCCTGCATCTCCCGCACGGCCCGGCCCGCCACCTTTTCGGCGGTCACTCCCCTCTCGCCAAAACCGACGAAGACCTCGGTCAACGCATCGCTCTCCACCGAGAGCAGCAAGGCGTTGCCCGGGCCGGGCGTGTCCACCTCACGGACCTCCAGGGAGTCCCACTCTGCCAGCCGGGCCGCCTCGCCGATCTCCCGCTCTCCGATGTGGCGCGGCAGTCGCGACAGCAGCGCCATGGCCTGCCGCCGGCGGATCTCCCCGCGCTCCAGCAGCTCGAAGCCGGTGAGCCGCGGCGCCGGCTCGATGCTCACGACGATCCGGCCGCCACCCGCGGGATAGAAGCCGGCCCGTTCCAGCTCCGCCTGGACGCGAGGTCCCATCCGGTTCACGAGCGGGAGATAGGTGCGCTCCAGGAACTCGAAAGGCGGGGCCATGGGGTTGTGCGTGCCGCCTTCCAGCACCAGCAGCGAGGGTTGGGACGCACAGAGGAGCGCCGGCAGGATGGTCTGAAGGACCAGGGTGGTGCTCCCCGCGCTCCCCACGGACAGCTCGTGCTCGCCGGGCTTCACCTCGCCCGGGATGAACGTGAGCGTCGACGAGCCGATCTCGGCCCCGGTGACCCGGGCGCCGCCGATCCGGGCGGCGGCCTGAACGGCCACCAGGTGCTGGCGCATCAGCCCCGGCTTCGGCCGCCGGGCGCGGACGTTGCGGATCCGCATCGGCGTCCCGGTCACCATGGAAAGAGCGAGCGACGAGCGGAGGATCTGGCCTCCGCCCTCGCCTTCCGAGCCGTCGAGCTCCAGCATGCCCCTGAGCTTACCGAAATCCCATTTCAGATCCTGCCCAGGGCCGGCATTCCGGTAGACGAGAAGAAGGAGATCCCTGCGCAAGCTCGCCGATTTCCGGGCCACTGCGCCCTGAACCTGAACCCCTGTAAGATGCCGCCTCATGAATCGCCCCCTGCCGGTCTTCGTCGCCGTCGCCCTCGTCGCCGTCGCTTCCGCCCAGGCCACACCGCCCCCGCGTCCGCCGTTCCGCGTCTTCGAGGCATCGATCGCCGAGATGCGCGCCGCCATGGAGTCGGGGCGCACGACATCGCGGGAAATCGTCGAGCAGTCGCTCCTGCGCATCGCACGCTACGAGGACCGGCTGAACGCCGTCATCGTGGTCAACCCGCGGGCAATCGAGGAGGCCGAGGCGCGCGACCGCGAGCGGGCGGCGGGCAAGGTGCGGGGACCGCTCCACGGCATCCCCATCGCCCTCAAGGACAATATCCAGACGACCGACATGCCGACGACCGGCGGCGCTCTCGCCTTCGACGGGCTGGTCCCGCCCTATGAGGCGACCCTGGTCAAGCATCTGCGCGACGCCGGCGCCGTCATCATCGCCAAGACGGCGATGACCGAGCTGGCGAACTGGATCGCCAGCGGGATGCCGACGAACTACAACGCCCTGACCGGCTTCGCGTTCAACCCGTACGACCCGCGGCGGGATCCCCGTGACGCCACGGCCGACGGCCGTCCGGCGCTCGCCACCGGTGGGTCGAGCTCGGGTGGCGGCACGGCGGCGAGCTTCTGGGCCGCGAACGTCGGCACCGAGACCTCGGGGTCCATCCTCTCGCCCGCGAATCAGAGCTCGCTCGCCGGCATCAAGCCCACGGTAGGACGGATCAGCCGCCACGGCATCATCCCCATCACCGCCGACCAGGACACCGCCGGCCCGATGGCGCGCTCGGTCGCCGACGCCGCGACCCTCCTCGGCGTGCTCGAGGGTCCGGCGCCGGACCCGGACGACCCCGCGACCACGCTCTGCCCGCGGCCTCCGGACGGAGACTACACGCGCTTCCTGGACGCCGGCAGCCTCAAGGGTGCGCGGATCGGCGTGCCGCGCGCCTTCTTCTACGACAAGGCGACGCCGCCGGGCACCACCGAGCCGCGCGGCGGTCTCGACCCCGACCGCGCGGCGCGCATGACCGAGGCGATCGCGCTGCTCCGGGCGCAGGGCGCGACGATCGTCGATCCCGCCGACATCCCGAGCGTGGTCTCCCCCGACGCTGCAACGAACCTGCTGCTATGGAACACCTGCGGCGGCCTCGAGCGGGCCAAGGGTCTGGACGCCGACTGCTCGATCGTCTTCAAGTACGGGATGAAGCGCGACTTCAATGCCTGGCTCGCCGCGCTCGGCGCGAAGGCGCCGGTCAAGAGCCTGACCGAGCTGCGCACCTGGAACGTGGCGCACCAGAAGATGGGCGCCCTGCGCTACGGCCAGGCGCAGCTCGATATCAGCGATGAGATGGACCTCGAGCGCGACCGCGCCCGCTACGACGCCGACCGCGCCAAGGATCTCCGCCTGTCGCGCGCCGAAGGCCTCGACGCGGTCTTCCGGCAGCACCGTTTGGACGCCGTCCTCTTCCCCGGCAGCTCCGGCGCCGCCATCGCCGCCAAGGCCGGCTACCCGACGGTGATCGTGCCCTTCGGACTGGTCCCGAATGCGCCGACCCCGCCCTTCCCCGAAGGCTTCGCGGCGCAACCGTCACCCTTCGGCGTCAGCTTCACGGGCCCGGCCTGCAGCGAGCCCCGCCTGATCGCGCTGGCCTACGCCTTCGAGCAGGCAGGGAAGCGGCGCGTGCCGCCACCGGCGACACCCTAGTGCTCTGTCACATCTGAATTGCCGGATCGCCAATACCGTGAGTGCGGCGCGCTTTCCCTGGGACCGCTGGCGTCTCGCCGGCATCTTCAAGACATTGGGCCGAAGGCCCGGCCTTGGTGCAGGGCAGAGACAATTGCCGGCGTTCCGCCGATTCATCCGGACAAGCCGGCGGGACGCCAGCGCACCCAGGGAAAGCCGCCAATTCTAGGTTGACAACACACTAGGAGTCTGCGCGGCAGAAAGGAAAACAAGGACCGCAAGGACAACAAGGACAACAAAGACCGCGCAGCCGGACGTCCTTTTCGTCTTGTCCTTGTCGTCCTTGGTGTCCTTGTCGTCCTTTCCGGATTTCTGCCGCGCAGGCTCCCAGCTTGGCGTTCAAGGCCTCCTGCTCGAA
>JBJMGZ010000443.1:0-12590 GCA_045807605.1 Thermoanaerobaculia bacterium
AGATCTCCTCGCCGCTCGTGTCGAAGCTGATCGAGGCGAACTGGAGGACCCGGTCCGCGGGGTTGATGCCGAAGGTCTGCGCCGCGCCCTCCACGTAGTGGGCGAGCGTCGCATGCGGCACCAGCACCCCCTTCGGCCGGCCGGTCGAGCCCGACGTGTAGATGACGTAGGCCAGACGGTCCATCTCGACATCCTCGGAGGCGGCCGGGACGCCGTCGACCGGCGCGTCGAGGAGCACGACCTCGGCGCGATGCGCAGGCAGGCGCTCGAGCAGCCGTTCCTGGGTGAGCAGCACGCGGGCGCCGGAATCCTCCAGCATGTAGGACAGGCGGTCCGCGGGGTAGGCCGGATCGAGCGGCAGGTAGGCGCCCCCTGCCTCGGCGATGGCGAGCATCCCCACCACCATCTCGGGCGAGCGCTCGGCGCAGAGACCGACGATGGACTCGGGGCCGACGCCCAGGCTCCGGAGACGGCCGGCGAGGCGGCGGGAGGCAAGGTCGAGGTCGGCGTAGCGGAGCGAGCCTCCGGACCACACGACCGCCGGCGCATCCGGAGTGCGCGCGGCCTGCTCCTGGAAGCGGCGGTGGACCGGCAGGCAGGCGGGCCCGGCCACCGGACCGGCCGCGGCCGCGATCAGCTCCCGCTGCTCCTCCGGCCGCAGCAGGGGGAGATCGCCGAGCCGCGTCTCCGGCTGCTCCAGAACCGCGAGGATCAGCGCCTCCAGGCCCGCGAGAAGGCGGGCCGCGCCCTCGGCGGAGAAGCGGTCCCAGTGATAGGCGAGCCGCAGGCTCATCCGGTCGCCACGCTGGCTCGCGTAGAGGGTGAGGGCGTAGTTGCCCGCCTCCCGCAGGCTCGCCTCGCGGACGGCCAGGCTCCCCTCCTTCGAGATCCCCAGCGGGTCGGCCGGATAGTTCTCGAATACGAACAGGCTCTCGTAGAGCGGCACCGTGCGCGGCATGCCGGCCCAGACGAGGATCTGCTCCAGCGAGGAGTACTCGAACTCGCGCTGCTCGACCTGCTCGGCCTGAAGCCGTTGCAGCCAGGGGATCAGCGCGGCCATGGGATCGATGCGCACGCGCAGCGGCAGCCCGTTGATGAACAGGCCCGCCATGCGCTCCACCCCCTCCAACTCGTAGGGCCGGCCCGCGACGATGACGCCATAGACCACGTCGTCCACCGCGCCCCAGCGGCCGAGCAGCAGCCCCCAGAGGCCCTGGAGCAGCGTGTTCGGAGTGATCTGGCAGCGCCGCGCCAGGGCCTGCACCTGGAGCACGGCCTCCGGCGCGAGGTTGCGCTCGACGTCGATGCTTTTCCAGCCGCTCTCCCCCTCCCCCCCGGTACCGTCGAACGGCAGCGGCGTCGAGGGCTCGAAGCCGTCGAGCATGCGGCGCCAGTGCTCCTCGGCCCGCGCCGGATCCTGGCGCTTCAGCCAGCCGATGTAGTCGCGGTAGGGGCGCGCCGGCGGCAGGTCCGGCTCGCGACCCTCCTGGGCGGCCGCGTAGAAGGCGCGCAGCTCGCTCAGGACGACCGCCATCGACCAGCCATCCAGGACGAGATGGGAGAAGCTCCAGACCATCTTCCAGGAGTCCTCCGCCAGCCGGATCAGGGCGACACGCATGAGCGGCGCCTTGGCGAGGTCGAACCCGAGCTCGTGATCCTCGCGCAGGAACGCCTCCAGCTTCTGTGTCCGCTCCGCCTCGGGAAACCCGCGCCAGTCGTGCTCCTGCCAGGGGACGTCCACCTGGCGCCGCACCACCTGGAGCGGCTGGTCGCGCTTCTCCCAGACGAACATCGTGCGCAGTGTGGGATGGCGGTCCATCATGGCCTGCCAGGCGCCGCGCAGGGCCGATGGATCGACGCTCGCGAGCGTGGCCCTGTACTGATCGAAGTAGACCTCGGACCGGTAGCCCGAGAGCAGCAGGTACAGGAGCATGCTCTGTTGCGCCGGCGAGAGCGGATAGATGTCCTGGACGTTCTGGTTGCTCATCAAAAAAACCTTTCTTATTCGGCAAGCTCGGCAAGGAGATCGTCCAGCTCGTCCTGGCTCAACCCTGCCTCGGAGAATGCGATGGAAGCGACGACCGGCGCCTGCAGCTCCGCTGCGTCCGCCACGGCGGCGAGCTCGGCCACGGTCTGGTTCTGGAAGAGCTGGCGCGGGGTGAAGCCCACTCCCCGCTTGCGGCTGCGCGTCGCCGCCTGGATGACCAGGATGGAGTCGCCGCCCAGCGCAAAGAAGTTGTCGTGAATCCCGACGCGGTCGAGATGGAGGACCTCGGCCCAGACGGCCGCCAGGGCCTCCTCGACCGGGTTGCGCGGCGCCACGATCCCCTCCGCCCCGGTACCGCGCGCGCCCTCGGGCGCCGGCAGGGCGAGGAGGGCGCGGCGGTCGACCTTGCCGTTGGGCGTCAGCGGCAGCGCCGGCAGCACCGCGAAGAGCTGCGGCACCATGTACTCCGGCAGCCTGTCGCGCAGGGCGCCGCGCAGGGCTTCCGGATCTCCGTCGTGAAGGGCCACATAGGCCACCAGGCGCTTGCTGCCCGGCACGTCCTCCCGCACCACGACCGCGCACTCGCGCACCGAAGGCTGGGCGCTCAGGACGGCCTCGATCTCTCCCAGCTCGATGCGGAAGCCGCGGATCTTCACCTGGTGGTCCACGCGGCCCAGGAACTCCAGCGCCCCGTCCGACGCTTTGACCCGAGAACTGCGGCGCACCAGGTCGCCCGTGCGGTAGAGCCGGGCGCCGGGCGCGAACGGATCGGGCACGAAGCGCTCCGCGGTCAGATCGGGCCGGCCCAGGTAGCCGCGGGCGAGCCCCTCGCCGCCGATGTGGAGCTCGCCGGGGGCGCCGGGAGGCACCAGCTCCCCGGAACGGCCGAGCAGGTAGATCTGCGTGTTGGCGATCGCGCCGCCCAGGGGCATGGGTCGTGAGGTATCGGCGGCGAGGGCATCGGCCGCGGAGACCGGGTGGACGGCGGACCATACCGTGGTCTCGGTCGGGCCGTAGACGTTCCACAGCTCCCGGGTGCGCGCCAGCAGCTCGCGGGCGAGGTCGGGCGGCAGGGCCTCGCCGCCGCAGAGCACCTTCAAGCCCGGGCTCCCCTCCCAGCCGGCCTCCAGCAGGACGCGCCACGTGGCGGGCGTCGCCTGCATGACCGTGGCGCCGGAGCCGGCGATCCGCTCGATCAGGCGGAGCCCGTCGGCGGCCGTCTCGCGGTCCACCAGCTCGACGCGGCCGCCCCGGGAGAGCGGCAGGAACAGCTCCAGGACCGCGATGTCGAACGCGATCGTGGTCACGGCGAGCAGCACGTCGTCCGCGCCGAGCCCCGGCTGCCGCGCCATGGAGGCCAGGAAGCTCACCGCGCCGCGCTGGCGCACCGCCACTCCCTTGGGGCGCCCGGTCGAGCCCGAGGTGTAGATCACGTACGCCAGGTTCTCCGGGCCGGCGAGCGGCTCGGGACCAGCCGCGGGGTCAACTGCGCTCTCGCCCGACAGGTCGAGCCGATCGAGATCGCTCTCTCTGAGGACGACCGAGGCACGGCTGTCCTCCAGCACCCACGCGATACGGTCCGCCGGGTAGGTCGGATCGAGCGGCACGTAGGCGCCGCCCGCCTTGAGCACGCCGAGGAGCGCGGCCAGCATGGCCGGCGAGCGCTCCAGGCAGACCGCGACCAGGCTCTCCGGCCCGACGCCGAGCCCGCGCAGGTGGTGGGCCAGCCGGTTCGCCCGCGCGTTCAGCTCACCGTACGTGAGGCTCTCTCCCTCCTGGGCGACGGCAACCGCCTCGGGCCGCTCCCGCACGCGATCCTCGAAGAGCTGGTGCAGCAGGCGCCCGGGCACCTCGGCCGCGGTCCGGTTGCCGGCCGCGAGCAGCTCCTGCCGCTCCCCGGCGCCGAGCAGCGGCAGGTCCGAGAGCCGGCGCTGCGGAGCCTCCGCGATCCCGTCCAGCAGGTTGCGCAGGTGCAGGAGCAGCCGCTCCGCGGTGGCGGCGTCGAACAGGTCGGCAGCATGCTCCAGGCGCGCCAGCAGGCCTCCCTGGGGCCGGGGGAAGAGGAAGAGGGAGAGATCGAACTGCGTGCGGTCGACCTCGAACTCCAGCGGCGACAGGGTGAGACCCGCCAGGTCGAGCTGCGCGCCCGGCAGGTTCTGCAGCGCGAGCATGACCTGGAACACGGGCGAATGGCTCAGATCGCGCTCCGGCCGCAGCTCATCCACCAAACGCTCGAAAGGAATGTCCTGGTGGGCGTAGGCGCCGAGCGCCACCTGCCGCACGCGGCGGGCGAGCTCGTCGAACCCGGGGTCGCCGGACAGGTCGACGCGCAGCGCCAGGGTGTTGGCGAACATCCCGATCAGGTCTTCGAGCTCGGCCCGGCCGCGGTTCGCGATCGGGGTGCCCACGACCACGTCGGGCTGGCTGCCGTAGCGGGCGAGCAGGGTGGCGAATGCGCCGAGCAGGATCATGAACGGGGTCACGCCGAGGCGCCGCGCGACCTCGTCCAGGTCGCTCTCCAGGGTCAGGTAGGCGCGCCGGCCACGGTAGCTCTGCACCGCCGGGCGCGGATGATCGAGAGGCAGCTCCACGACCTGCGGCGCGCCGCCGAGATGGAACTTCCACCAGGCGAGCCGCTCCTCCAGCAGCTCGCCGCGCAGCCAGCCCCTCTGCCAGGAGGCGTAGTCGGCGTACTGGATGGGCAGCTCCGGCAACGCCTCTCCTCGATAGAGCGGGCCCAGCTCGCGCACGAAGATGCCCAGGGACCAGCCGTCGGCCACGATGTGGTGCATGCCCACGAGGAGCGCGTGCTCGCGCTCCTCCAGGCGCACCAGCGTGCAGCGCACGAGCGGTCCGCGGGCCAGGTCGTAGGGCCGGCGCGCCTCGGCGGCGGCGATGCGGCGGACCTCCGCCTCGCGCGCCGCGGCGGGCAGGCCGGAGAGGTCGAACAGGGCGACGGGGAATCCGGCAGCCTCTCCGACCATCTGGCGCGGCTGCCCGTCCTCCTCCACGAAGACCGTGCGCAGCGACTCGTGCCGCCGGACGATCCCGGAGAGGGCTCCGGCCAGGGCCGTGACGTCGAGCGCGCCGGCGAGGCGCACTCCGCCCGAGAGGTTGTAGGCGCTGCTCCCCGGCTCGAGCTGGTCGAGGAACCAGAGGCGCTGCTGGGCGAACGAGGTCGGCAGCGGCCCGGTGCGCGGCACCCGCACCAGCGGCAGCGAGGGCGGCGCGCCCCCCTCCCGCGCCCGCTCGGCCAGGGCGGCGAAGCCGGCGAGCGTCGGCTCCTCGAACACGGCGCGCAGCGGCAGGTCCACGCCGAGCACGGTGCGGACCCGCGAGATCATCCGCGTGGCCAGGAGCGACTGCCCGCCGAGCTCGAAGAAGCTGTCCTCGGGAGCCACGCCGGAGACCCCGAGCAGGTCGGACCAGATGCCGGCCAGCAGCTCCTCCACCGGGCTCTTCTCGACCGCCCGCTCGGCTTCGCGGTGCTCCTCCACCGGAGGCGGAAGAGCCCGGCGGTCCACCTTGCCGGTGCGGGTCAGCGGCAGCGCCGGGAGGGTCACGAACGAGGTCGGCACCATGTAGTCCGGCAGCCGCGCGGCCAGGAACGCGCGCAGATCGCGCTGCGCAGCCGCGACCTCCGCTGGTAGGAGAGAGCCCACCAGGTAGCCGACGAGCCGGCGGTCGCCGGGCCGGTCCTCGCGCACGATCACCACGCACTCGCGCACGCCGGGGAAGCGCGCCAGGGCCGCCTCCACCTCGCCCAGCTCGATGCGGAAGCCGCGCAGCTTGACCTGGAAGTCGGCGCGACCGGCGAACTCGACGCCGCCGTCCGGCAGGTAGCGGCCGAGGTCCCCGGTCTTGTAGACGCGGTCGCCCTCTTCGGGAGCCGCCACCAGCGGATTGGGCAGGAAGCGCTCGGCCGTGAGCGCCTCGTCGCCGAGATAGCCGCGGGCGAGATGGCGGCTGCGCAGGTGGATCTCCCCCGCCTCGCCGATGCCGGCCAGAGCGCCCGACCGGTTGAGCACCAGGAGCTGGCACCCTTCCATCCCGCGGCCCAGGGGCAGGACCTCCTTGCCCAGGGCCGAGCCGGCGCGCGGCACCTCGAAGAAGGAGACCGAGCGCTGCGTCTCGGTCGAGCCGTACAGGTTCACGCACACCACGGAGGGAGCGATCCCCTGCAGGTGCTCGACGTCGCCCTTCTTGAGCAGGTCGCCGACCACGAACGCGCGGCGCAGGTCCGGCAGCTCCGGGATGCGCTCGGGCCCGTTGTCCGTCGAGTCGAGCACCATCTCCATCATGGCCGGCGTGAGGTGCAGGACCGTCACCCGCTCACTCCGCAGCCAGCCGGCGAGGTAGCCGGGCGCGCCGATCCGCTCGGGATCGGGCAGGACCATGCCGGCGCCGAACCAGAGGGGCGTGAACACGTCGCGCTGCAGCGGGTCGTGCGACAGCGCCGAGAGCATTCCGAACCGGTCGTCCCCGCCCAGGCCGAAGCGCTCGCCCATCCAGGGGTAGAAGTGCGTGAGCGGAGCATGCCGTCCGACCACTCCCTTCGGAAGGCCGGTCGAGCCCGAGGTGAAAGTGATGCACGCCGCGTCGTCCGGCCCGACCGTCACGCCCGGATCGGTCTCGGGATATCCGGAAAGCTCATCCACTACGAGGCGGAGGAGGGAAGCCGCGGCCTCCTCCACCTCCGGCGGCGGCGGCGGGGCTCCCGGCACCTCGATCCAGGCGGCAGGACGGCCGATGCGCAGGTAGTCGAGCAGGCGCGGCACCGGGTAGGCCGGGTCGAGGACCATGAAGGCCGCGCCGGCCTTGAGCGTGCCCATCAGGGCCTGGACGAGAGGAGCGCTGCGGTGCGCCCAGACGGCCACGGCCTCGCCCTTCTGCACTCCGTGGGAGACCAGGAAGTTGGCCAGCCGGTTGGCGCGGGACTGGAGCTCGGCGTAGCTCCAGGAGGTCCCCCGGGCATCGCTCACCGCGGTGCGCTGCGGGTGCCGCGCCGCGCCGCGCGAGAGGGCCTCGTGCACCGCACCCCGCCATTCGCCTCCAAGGGCCTGCGTCGGGTCGGGCAGCAGGGCGGCGGAGACGGGGGTCACCAGCGACAGGCCGCCGATCCGGCGCTCCGGGTCGGTGGACGCCTGCTCCAGCAGCGACTGGAGCTGGCGCAGCATCTCCGCCATGCGCTCCTTGTCGAAGAGGTCGGCGTTGTAGACCAGGTTGCACTGGAAGGAATCCGCCAGCTCGTTGACGTAGAGCGTGAAGTCGAACTTCGATTCGGGCTCGCGGAGCCGCACCGCCTCGACCCGGAGCCCGGGCAGCTCCAGGGACAGGTCCGAGAGCGACACGAAGTTGAACAGGACCTGGAAGATCGGCGTGCGGCTGAGCTGGCGCTCGGGCTGCAGCTCCTCCAGCAGGCGCTCGAAGGGGATCGCCTGGTAGCGGTAGGCGCCGAGCACCGTCTCCTTGACGCGGCCGAGCAGCTCGCGGAAGGTCGGCTCGCCCGCGAGGCCGGTGCGCAGCACGAGCGTGTTGAGGAACAGGCCGATCAGCCCTTCGACGTCGACCCGGCTGCGGCCGGCGCTGGGCGAGCCGACGACGACGTCGTCCTGGCCGGAGAGGCGCGACAGCAGGAGCTGGAACGCGGCCAGGAGGGTCATGAACGGCGAAGTGCCCTCCTGGAGAGACAGCTCGCGCAGCCTCGCGGTCAGGGCGGCCGGCAGCACGAGCACCGTGTTGTTGCCGCGGTGGGACTGCACCGCGGGCCGCAGCCGGTCGACCGGCATCTCCAGGACGGGCGGGATGTCGGCCAGGCGCTCGCGCCAGTACGAGAGCTGCTCTTCGAGGACCGGCCCCTGCAGCCACTCCCGCTGCCAGATGGAGAAGTCGGCATACTGCACGGGCAGCTCCGGCAGCGGCGAGGGCCCGCCCTCCAGAAAGGCGCTGTAGAGGGCCGCCAGCTCGCGGTACAGGACGCCGAAGGACCAGCCGTCCGAGACGATGTGGTGCATGTCGAGCAGGAGCAGGTGCTCCTCGGCCGCCAGGCGCACCAGCGCGGCCCGGAACAGAGGCCCCAGCTCGAGGTCGAACGGCCGCTTGTCCTCGATCAGGAGCCGCCGCTCCTCGACCGCGCGGACCTCCCCGGGAAGGCCGGACAGGTCGGCCAGGGGCACCCGGAAGCTCCCGGGCGGGACGATCACCTGCACCGGCTCGTCCTCGCGGTCGGCGCGCTGGTAGGAGAAGATGGTGCGCAGGGACTCGTGGCGGCGGACGATCTCGTCCAGCGCGCGCTCCAGGGCGGTCCTGTCCAGCACGCCGCGCAGGCGGATGGGCGACGGCATGTTGTAGGCGGTGCTCCCCGGCTCCAGCCGGTCGAGCAGCCAGAGCCGCTGCTGGCCGAACGAGAGCGGCGCCGGGCCGGACCCGGCGCGCCGGATCACGCCGGCGGGCTTGCCGGCCGGGCCTTCGGCGGCCCTCTTCTTTTTCATCCGCAGGACGAGAAGGGCGAGCTTCTCCGGAGAGAGCTCGCCTGTCCGCCTGGACAGGTCGTCGGTCATTCCATTTCCTCAAGCTCCCGGGCTTCCTGTTCGATCAGGGCCCGGATCTCGTCTTCGGACATTTCGTTCAGCTCCGCGAGGGCGGCGGCGAGCTCCTCTCCCCCCTCGTGGACCAGGGCTCTCTGGCCGACCATGGCGGCGAACTCCCCCAGGCTCGGCGAGGCGAACAGGGTTTGCAGCGGCAGGTCTATTGCGAAGAGCTCTTCGACCCGGGAGAGCACGCGGGTCGCCAGCAGGGAATGGCCGCCGAGCTCCCAGAAGGTGTCGCTCACCCCGACGCGGTCCACCTTCAGCACGTCGCGCCAGACCCGCGCGATCTCCTCTTCTAGAGGAGTGCGCGGCGGGATGAATTCCGCGCCCGCCCCGTGCTGCGACCTTTCGGGGGCCGGTAGGGCCCGCCGGTCGATCTTGCCCTGCTGCGTGAGCGGGAAGGCCTCCAGGAAGACGAAGGCCGACGGCAGCATGGGCTCGGGCAGCGTCCGCTGCAGGCCGCGGCGCAGCTCCTCGGCCAATGTCGGCGATATCGCCGATATCGCCTTCGAGGCCGCGCCGGCCGGCCCCACGACATACGCGACCAGCCGCTTCTCCCCGCCCCCATCCTGCCGCGCGAGCACCACGGCCGACTCCACACCCGGCTGCCGGGTGAGCGCGGCCTCCACCTCCGCCAGCTCGATGCGGAAGCCGCGGATCTTAACCTGAAAATCGATGCGTCCGAGAAAATCGATGCGCCCGTCGGGAAGCCGGCGCGCGAGGTCCCCCGTGCGGCAGAGCCTCTCCCCCTCTCCGCCGAACGGATCGGGCACGAAGCGGTCGGCCGTGAGCTCCGGCCGGAAACGGTAGCTCCGGGCCAGCCCCTCCCCCGCCAGGCAGAGCTCGCCGGGGACTCCCACCGGGACCGGCTGGAAGAACCGGTCGAGGATGTAGGCGCGCGTGTTGGCTACGGGTGTGCCGATGTCCGGCGCCCGTTCTCCGGAGGGGGATACCCGGCTGGCCGTGGCCACGATCGTGTTCTCGGTCGGGCCGTACAGGTTGAACAGCGCAAAGGGAGCATCCGGCGCGGGACGGCGCACGAGCCGGTCGCCGGCGGCGACGAGGACACGAAGAGCGAGCTCTTCGGGCAGCCGCTCGGCGAGGGCCGCCTCGGCCAGAGGCGTCGGGAGGAAGGAGACCGTGATCCCTTCCGCCGCCATCCAGCGCAGGAGCGCGGCCGGCGCCGGGATCGTCTCCGGCGGCGGGATGTGCAGGGAGGCGCCGGAGGTCAGCGCTCCCCACATCTCCCACACCGAGGCGTCGAAGCCGGGTCCGGCCAGGAAGGTGTTGCGGTCCTCCGGGCCGAGACCGTGATACCGGCGGTGCCAGGCCATCATGCTGGACAGGCCGCGGTGGCGCAGCTCGGTCCCCTTCGGCATGCCGGTCGAGCCGGAGGTGTAGATGACGTATGCCAGCCCGTCCGGCCCGGCGCCGGCGGAGCCCTCTTCTCGGGCGCTCTCCTCGATCCCGGCGAGGGTCTCCGGAGTCAGGCGGAGTGCCGCCGCGGAGTCGCGCAGGATCCAGTCCTGGCGCTCCCCGGGCTGCGCCGGATCGATCGGCAGGTAGGCTCCGCCCGCTTCCAGCACGGCCAGGGCCGCGGCGATCAGCTCGGGCGAGCGCTCGAAGCAGAGGGCCACGACCGTCTCGGGCCCCACCCCGCGCGCGCGCAGCCCGCCGGCCAGGCGCCCGGCGCGGCGGGCCAGCTCGCCATAGGTCAGACGGCCGCCGCTCCACGAGATCGCCAAGGCATCCGGCCGGCGCTCCGCCCACTGCCGGAACGACCGGTGCACCGGCTCGTCCGGGACCTCGGCGGCGGTCCGGTTCCACTCCGTCACGACCTGCTCGCGCTCTTCAGCGGACAGCAGGGGCAGCTCGGAGATCCGCACGCCGTCCGCCCCTTCCGCGGCCACCCCTTCGAGGAGCCGGTGGAAGTGGCCGAGCAGGCGCTCGACCGTGCCAGGATCGAAGAGATCGCTGGCGTAATCCATCCGTGCCAGCACGCCGCCCTGGGCCGCAGGGGTGAGGAACAGCGACAGGTCGAACTGGGCCGCGCCGGGATCGACCGGGAGCCGGGAGAGGGCGACCTCGCCGAGGTCCAGGTCGGCCTCGGGAAGGTTCTGCAGCGCGAGCGCCACCTGGAACACGGGCGCGTGGCTCAGGCTGCGCTCCGGCCGCAGCTCCTCCACCAGACGCTCGAAGGGGATCTCCTGGCGCGCGTAGGCGCCGAGGGCGACCGCGCGGACGCGCCGGACCAGCTCGCCGAAGCCCGGATCGCCGGATAGATCGACGCGCAGGGCGAGCGTGTTGGCGAAGAAGCCGATCAGGCTCTCCAACTCGGCGCGCCCGCGGTTGGCGATCGGGGTGCCGACCACGACGTCGGGCTGGCTGCCGTAACGATGGAGCAGCGTTGCGTAGGCGGCCAGGAGGGCCATGAACGGCGTCACGCCGAGGCGCCGGGCGAGCGCCTCCAGGCGCTCCCAGACCCGGCTCCCGATCGCGAGGTGGGCACGGTCGCCGCGGAAGCTCTGCACCGGCGGGCGCGGCCGGTCGAGCGGCAGGTCGATGACCGGCGGCGCGCCGCCGAGCTGCCAGATCCACCAGGAGATCCGCTCCTCCATGGCCGTTCCGCCCAGCGACTCGCGCTGCCAGGCGGCGTAGTCGGAGTACTGGATCGGAAGCTCGGGCAGGAGCGCCGGTTCTCCTTCCATCCTGGCGCGGTAGAGCCCGCCCAGCTCACGCACGAGGATGCCGAGCGACCAGCCGTCGGAGATGACGTGGTGCATGCCCAGCACGAGGCCATGCTCGCGCTCGCCCAGCCGCAGCAGCGAGAAGCGCACGAGCGGTCCGCGCGCCAGGTCGAAGGCCCGGCGAGCCTCGGCCGTGGCCACGCGGCGCGCCTCCGTCTCGCGCACGGCTTCGGGCAGGCCGGAGAGATCGAAGACCGGCAGGAGCATCGGGGCGGGCTCGGCGACCACCTGGTACGGCTCGCCGTCGCGCTCCAGGAAGGTGGTGCGCAGCGTCTCGTGCCGGTGGATGACCGTGCCCAGCGACGTGGACAGCGCCTGGATGTCGAGCGGCCCGGTGAGGCGCACGGCGCCGGCGATGTTGTAGGCGTAGCTCCCCGGCTCCAGGCGGTCGAGGAACCAGAGCCGCTGCTGGCTGAACGAGAGGGGCCGCGGCTCGCCGGGCTGCCAGTCGCGGCGCGGGATGGCTGTAGAGGCTCCGCCGGCGCGGACCTCGTAGCCCAGAGCGGCGGCCATGAGCGCGGTGGGCAGGCCCAGGAAGTCCTCCCGGTAGGCCTCCCGCCAGCGCTCGGCGGTGCTCGCGTCGATGCCCGAGTGGGTGTGGAACTTGACGTCGCCGAGCATGCGGGACTCGGCGTGGACGCCGTCCGTCATGCGGCGCGAGCGGTCCTCGTAGGGCCGCAGCATCGCCGGGTGGAAGTCGAGGCCGAGGAACGCGCAGAGGCCGCGCAGCACCGGCTCCGGATCGCGGACCAGCTCCTCGAAGCGCACCAGGTGCTTGCGCTTCTCCGGCACCTTCTCCAGGAAGCTCAGGATGTTCTCCTGGCTGACCTGCCAGATCAGCTCGGCGAGCTCGCGCCGCTCGAAGGGGTGCTCCTGGCGGAAGAAGATCTGGTCGAGCTTCGCCTCCTCGAAGGAACGGATCATGCCGCAGGGATGGCGGACCAGGTGGACGTAGAACGGCTCCTCGAAGTCCTCCTCGGCACGCTCAAGAATCGCGGGATCGAGCGCGTAGGACGGCGTCTTGTCGACCAGGATGCGCTGCCCGAGCCATTCCTGAAGCTGGCCGTAGGCGCGCTTCGCGGTCCACCCTTCCTCTTCCCAGACGGCGATCGTCTCCGTCGCCTCCTCGGCCGTGTAGCCGCGGATCTCCATGGCGGCGCGGACGAGCCCCTCCAGCCAGAAGGCGTCGCGGCCGGTGTAGCTCGCCCGGCGCTCGGCCAGGGTGTTGTAGGACAGAAGCTCCAGCTCGGGCGGCGCGAACAGCCG
>JBJMGZ010000444.1:0-9275 GCA_045807605.1 Thermoanaerobaculia bacterium
GGAGGAGGGGTTCCACGGCGCGGTCGGGGACGGGCAGCTCCTGTTCGGCGCCGACGACGGCGAGCACGGGTACGAGCTCTGGCGCACCGACGGCACCGCGGCCACCCCTCCCAATACCTGGCTCGTCGAGGACATCAACCGGGTCGACCTGGGCGGCTCCTTCCCCATGGGCCTGCGGGCGCTGGGGGACGAGGTCGTGTTCGAGGTCCGCGACGGCGGCGTTCCGGCGCTGTGGAAGAGCGACGGCACCGCGGCCGGGACCGTGCCGTTCCGCACGTTCGAGCGCACGTTCGAGCGCACGTTCGAGGAGGATGAGCTGGACGGTGCCCACCCGTTCGGAGCCTGGGCCCAGGCGGGCGGCCGGCTCTTCTACTTCTCGTCCGACATCGCCCTGAACCGCTACGTGCCGTGGCGCACGGACGGCACGCCGACGGGCACCTTCCGGCTGACCGGCGAGGGCGCGGCGAACTGCTGCGAGCGGCAGGAGATGGAGGCCGTGGGGAGCACGGTGTTCTTCGACCTGCGGGACGCGGAGCACGGCCTCGAGCTCTGGGCGAGCGACGGGACGGCCGCCGGAACAGCCGCGGGCACGCGGCGGGTGCTCGACGTCCAGCCCGGCGCGGCGGACGCCTCTCCCCAGGAGCTGACCGCGTTCCAGGGCAGGCTCTTCTTCTCGGCCATCGGTCCTGAAGGCACCGAGCTCTGGCGGAGCGACGGCACCGCGGCGGGCACCGTGCTCGTGAAGGACGTCAACCCGGGCGCCGACGGCTCGCGCCCGCGGCTCCTCACGGTCCACGCCGGCCGTCTCTGGTTCTTCGCCGAGGACGGCGAGCACGGCCGCGAGCTGTGGAGCAGCGACGGCACGGAAGCCGGCACGCGCCTGGAGGCCGAGCTGCTGCCCGACGGCGCCTCCTACGAGTCCCTGTTCATGGACTCGCTCGGGGACCGGCTCGTCTTCGCCGTCTATGGCAACGGCGTCTGGGTGTCGGACGGCACGCCTGAGGGGACCCGCAAGGTCCACGGCCGGAGCGCCGACTCCGCCGGGACCCGCACCGTGTTCCAGGGCCGCCTCTACTACGTCTCGGAGGGCATGCTCTGGTCGACGGACGGCACCGAGGCCGGGACCGGGCCGCTCCTGGACCGGGACGGCCATCCGATCTTCGGCGCGTTCCGGTTCGCGGCCCTGGGCGGCAGTCTCGTGTTCGTCGCGCTGGACGAGACCGGCCACCTGGCGCTGTGGCAGTCCGACGGCACGCCGGCGGGCACGTTCCAGCTCCATCCACCGGCCGGCATCGCCGATCCGAACGACCTGGTGCGCGCCGGCGACCGGGTCTTCTTCTCGGGCTACGACTGGACCACCGGGTCCGAGCTCTGGGCGGTGCGGCCGTGAGGACGCTCGCCCTCTGCGCCCTGCTCGCTCTCCTGGCGCTCCCCGCGGCCGGCCTCGAGCCCTACCTGGTCAAGGACCTCGATCTGCCGGGAGAGCCGCTCGGCTCGGACCCCAGGGGCCTGGCCACGCTGGGCGGCGCCGTGCTGTTCTTCGCCAGCGACGGCATCTCCGGCGACGGCCGCCTCTCCGGCCGCCAGCTCTGGCGCAGCGACGGCACGACCGCGGGCACCTGGCAGGTCACCCGCGAGCCGTTCGTGGCGGCCTGGAACGCGGAGCCGTACGCCGTGACTGAGCGCCTGTTGTTCTTGCTCGACGAGCCCGGGAACCTGTGGGCGAGCGACGGCACGACCGCCGGCACCCTGGCGCTCACCGAGGGGGTGAAGATCCTGCCCTCGCGGGTCTGGATGGCGAGCCAGGGCGTGCTCTGCTTCGCGGGCCAGGACTCCGGGCACGGCGCCGAGCTCTGGGTGAGCGACGGCACGCCCGCGGGCACCCACCTGGTGGCCGACATCCATGAAGGAGCCGCGAGCTCGGGCCCGCGCTGGCTCACGGAGTACCGGGGCCGCGTCTGGTTCGGCGCCGTCGACGGGCGCCGCGGCGGCGCGCTCTGGGTGAGCGACGGCACCGCGGCCGGCACGGTGCCGGCGATCGATCCGCTGCCGTCGGCGTGGTCGAAGCCCCCGGAGCACATCCAGGTGCTGGGCGACCGGCTCACCTTCTTCGCGCGGGCGCCGGGCCCGAGCCGCGCCCTGCAGCTCTGGGCCGGCGACGGCACGCGCGCGGGCACGGCGCCGGTCACGCGGCTCTCCGGAAGCTTCGGGCCCAGGAACCTGTACGACTCCATGGTCTGGGACGGCCGGCTCTGGTTCGTGGCCGAGGAACGCACCCGCACCCGCAACGGGCAGGAGCTCTGGGTGAGCGACGGCACGCCGCGCGGCACGCGGCCCCTGACGCGCTTCGCGAACGAGGAGGCGTTCTTCTCGAACGCCGCCTCCTGGAGCCTGCCACAGCAGCAGGGGCTCCCCGGCCTGTTCTTCTTCGCGGCGGACGACGACGGCGACCGCGGCGCCGATCTCCGGGTCACCGACGGCACTCCGCAGGGCACCCGCAGGGTGCTGGACGCCTGCACCGGCGCCTGCACCGCCACCGCCAGCCCCTGGTTCGCGCTCCTCGCAGGCCGGCTCTACTTCAGCGCCGGGGACGGCGAGCATGGCGTCGAGCCGTGGTCCACGGACGGCACCGCGGCGGGCACGCGGCGGGTGATCGACCTCTGTCCCGGACCCTGCAGCTCCTACCCCGCGGACCCGTTCCGCCTCGGGGACCGGCTCCTCTTCACGGCCCAGGACGGCGAGATCGGCCAGGATATCTGGAGCACCGACGGCACGGCGGAGGGGACCGTCCGGATCAGCGACTTCCCGGTCTGGTTCAACTGGTTCATCAGCGGGTACCACGAATTCCACGGCGCCGTCCTCGACGGCCAGCTTCTGTTCAACGCCGTCGACCGAGGCCCTTGGGACTGGGAGCTCTGGCGCACCGACGGCACGGCCGCGGGCACGCGGCTCGTCGCGAACATCAACCCCGTCGACCGCAGCGGCTCCTCCCCGCAAAGGCTGCAGTCCCTGGGGTCCCAGGTGGTCTTCTCCACGTTCACCGGCGAGGTCAGGGTTCCGGCGCTGTGGAAGAGCGACGGGACCGCGGCGGGGACCGTGCGGTTCAAGACGTTCAGTTGGGAGGAGCTGGAGGGCGCGAACCGCGAGGGATCGTGGACGGAGGCCGGCGGCCTGCTGTTCTACCTCGGCCGGAGATACGCGGACGGCCGCCATCTGCCCTGGCGGACGGACGGCACGGACGCGGGCACCTTCCGCCTGACCGACGCGAGCGTGCCGGCCTGCTGCGCCCTGGAACCGATACGCGCCGTGGGGAGCACGGTGTTCCTCTCCCTCGAGGACGCGGAGCACGGCCGGGAGCTCTGGGCGAGCGACGGCACGCCGGAGGGGACGCGGCTCGTGCGCGACGTCCTGCCCGGAGCGGGCTCCTCCGAGCCGCGGGAGCTGACCGCGTTCCAGGGACGGCTCTTCTTCTCGGCTACGGATCCTGACGCCGGTCCCGGGCTGTGGGCGAGCGACGGCACCGAGGCGGGCACCGCGCGGGTCGCGGACGTCGCGGACCCGGTCCTGCTCACGGTCCACGCCGGCCGGCTGTGGTTCTTCACGGACGGCGAGCACGGCCCGGTGCTGTGGTCGAGCGACGGCACCGCGGCGGGGACGGTCCCGGCCGTGGGCTTCGAGGCGCGCTTCGAGGAGAAGGACGAGCCCTTCCGCCCGGATCGCCTGGTCTCGATCGGCGGCCGGCTCGTGATCTCTTTCGGGGACGGGGGGCTCTGGGCCACGGACGGCACGCCGGCGGGGAGCGGCAGGATCCACGAGCTGGGGTTCCGCGCCACCCACGCCGGCGACGCCGGGACCGTGTTCCAGGACCGGTTCTACTACGTCGCGACGGACGTCGCCAACGCCGTGCTCTGGGTGACGGACGGCACCGCGGCCGGCACCCGGCAGGTCCTCGACCGGGACGGCGCGACCCTGGTGCCGGTGTGGCTCGAGGTCCTCGGCGACCATCTCGTCATCGCGGTCCAGGCAGGGAGCGATTGGGGCATCTGGCAGTCCGACGGCACGCCGGCGGGCACGTTCCGGCTCGAGCCCCGGGTCTTTCCCACCGCCGATCCGGCCCGCGCCGGGGACCGGATCTTCTTCCCGGGTTACGACCCCGTCAGGGGCTCAGAGCTCTGGGCGGTACGGCCGTGAGGACGCTCGCCCTCGGCGCCCTGTTCGCCCTTCTGGCGTTCCCCTCGGCCGGCCTCGAGCCGTACCTGGTCAAGGACATCCGTACGATCGCGTCGCCGATCGGCTCGCTTCCGGACCACCTGGCCACGTTCCGCGATGCCGTGCTCTTCTTCGCGGACGACGGCCTCTCCGGCCGCCAGCTCTGGCGGAGCGACGGCACGGCCGCGGGCACCTTCCGGCTCAGCGACGCCGCGCCCGGCGAGCTCCCGGAACCGATGCCGTTCTTCGCGGCCGAGCGGCTGTATTTCTTCCTGTCGACCCACCCCCTGATCGGCATGCCGTCCCTGTGGGTCAGCGACGGCACGCCCGCCGGCACCTTCCGTCTCACCGGGGAAGGGGTGGCGGTCGACGGCCTGGAGCCGCTCTTCGCCGCCAGCCAGGGGCTCCTCTATTTCACGGCCCGCGACCCGGAGCACGGCGCGGAGCCATGGGTCAGCGACGGCACCCCGGCCGGGAATCCCGTAGTTCCCCAAGTCCCGAAGGGACGCAGCATTGGCCCCGGGCGGTCAGCCCGGGAGCCCACCACCCTCCTGCGGGGCTCGCGCCCCTGGCCATGCCTACGCCCCTTCGGGGCTCACGAGAGCCATGGAAGCTGACTTTCGAGATACCCTCTAAGAAGGTCCACCCCCGACATGCGCTGCATCAAAGGAAACTCCTGCAAGTAGGGCTCCAGGCCGGACGCCGGCTTCAGGGATTCGCCGACTTCCGGCAGTCCCCCGACGGCCGTGTTAAGGTGGGATCATGGCTACCCATGAAGCATCCGCGGAGCGCGACCAGACGGACGAGAGCCTGCGCAGGGAACGGGAGAAGACCGATCGGGCGCTGGCCGAGAGGCACGCGGCCGAAGAGGAGTCCGACCAGGTGGTCCACCGCGCGCGGGAGAGCGCGGACACCGTCCTCAACGAGGCGCGCGCCCAGGCGGACCAGCGGCTGGATGACGCCTTGCCACACGTCGCGGCACACTCCACCCTCGCCCAAGCGCGCGCGCTGGAAGACGAAGCTCTCCAGGATGAGCGGGCCTCCGCGGATGAGATCCTCCGCCGCGAGCGCAACGAGAATGCCCGTGTCCTGTCGCGGTTGCTGCCGCTGGAGAGAGAGAAGACCGACAGGTTCCTGCTGACGGAGCGCGCCCGCTCCGATGACGCGCTCGCCAACCGGGACAACTTCCTGGGTCTCGTCAGCCACGATCTGCGCAATCTGCTCAGCGGAATCGTCCTGAACGCGGAGCTGCTCTCGGCGAAGGCCCCCGAAAGCGATGACGGGAGGCAGACCCTCGTGGCGACGGCGCGCATTCAACGCTACGCCGCCCGCATGAACCGGCTCATCGGAGACCTGGTCGACGTCGCGAGCATCGACGCCGGCAAGCTCGCCGTGGCACCGGCCCCCGGCGATGCGGCGGCGCTCATCGCCGAGGCGGTCGATACGTTTCAGGCCGCCGCGTCGGCCAAGGGCATCTCCCTGCAGACGGAGCTGGCCGAGCGCCCCCTTCCGGCAGAGCTCGACCACGATCGGATGCTGCAGGTGCTCGCCAATACCATTGCGAATGCGATCAAGTTCACCTCGCAAGGCGGCACCGTCCGGGTGCGCGGCGAACGCGCCGGAGACGAGCTTCGCTTCTCCATCAGCGACACCGGCTCGGGCATCCCCGGCACCATGCTGGAAGCCATCTTCGAGCGCTTCTGGCAGGTTGGGAAGAACGATCGGAGAGGCGTAGGCCTCGGCCTCTACATCTCCAGGTGCATCGTGGAAGCTCATGGCGGAAAAATCTGGGCCGAGAGCACGCTCGGCGAAGGCACCTGCATCCTCTTCACGCTCCCCGTTGCCCCGAAATAGCCGGTTGTCGAAAGCTCCGCAGAAAGGAAAAGCCCCCCGGTTCACCGGGGGGCTTCCTGGGAAAGCAGCGAGGCGGCGGGGGGAGCCCCGCCGCCTCGTTCGTCTTCAGTGCGGTTGCGGCCGGTCGTGCGGCGCGGTCACCTCGACGGAGACCTGCGACGTGTTGCCTGCCGCGTCGCGCGCCTCATAGGTGACCGTGTAGACCCGGCCCGGACCCGTGCCGCTGCGCTCGGCGCGCAGCAGGAATTGCCGGTCGTCGGTGCCGAAATCCGCCTGCTGGACGTCGTTGGGCGTGTCGCCGTCCCCCAGGCCGTTGTCCGGCTCGCTGGAGACGATCGACACGAGAGTGACCGCCGGATGCGGATCCTGGTCGTCGGTGACCGAGATCGTGGCATTCACCTGCTGGAGCTGGTGGTTGGGCGGCCAGAGCACGGTGGGAGAGAGGTTGACGGTGAGCGCCGGCGGCGTGTGATCGATCGCATAGCCCTCGAACTGGCTCGCCTCGAACGCGTCCGTGGTGAACGCGTCCGTGGCGACCAGGGAGCGCCCGGCGCCGAAGAGCAGCAGGCTCCTCACGAAGTAGGGACCGTCGACGCCGTTGCGGCCGATCGCCAGGCCGCCGTACGTCAGCTCGATCTCTCTGGAACCGGCGCTCAGGAAGGCGGCGCCGGAGGCGAAGCCGAGCTCCGTGCCGTTCGCGTCCTCCAGGCGCGCCGACCAGTTGTAGAAGCCGCCGAAGTCCACGTCCACCCCGATGCGCACCCGCAGGAGATCGAACAGGCCGTTGCCGTTCGTGTCGATCCCCACCGACGAGCCATCGCCGGAGAGCAGGATCCGCGCGTGCTGGAACTGGCCGTAGCCATAGGCCGCGGTCTCGAACGCATCCGTCCGCGCATCGACCGGGAGCAGCTCCAGGTCGCCCTCCTCCGCCATGCGGACCACGGACAGGGTATACGGTCCATTGACCCCGTTCTGGAAGATCGCCGCGCCGTCGAAGCCGAGGGAGACCGTCGCAGGTCCGGCCGGCAGAGTCGCCAGCGCCGAAGCCTGATGGGTGTTGCCGGCCGTGTCGGTGAGCACGCCGAAAATCCGATAGGTGCCGGCGGCGGTGAGGCTCAGATCGGCGTCGACGACGAGGCGGTTGAAGAGGCCGTCCCCGTCCGTGTCCACACCGTGGTCGCGGAACGTGCCGGAAAACACGGACGAGCTCCGGCTGACCGTCGCCAGCGCAAAGTCCTCCCGGCTGAAGGCCACCGGGCCGGTGAGGGCGGTGCTGAACGCCTGCACCACGATCTCGTAGGTGCCCGGCTGGACGGTGTCGGCGAGCCCGCCGCTGTAGACGCCGTCCTCGGCGAACGTATCGCCCGCCAGGCCGTCGTCGTGCAGGACCACCTCGCGCGTCGTGCTGTCCGGCAGAGCGACGATCGCCTTCGCGGCGGCGCCCAGAAGAGGCACGCCGTCCTGGCGCAGAACGCCGGTCAGGAGCAGCGTCTCGCTGGCGTGGATGCTGGGCCGCGGCAGAACGCCCGTGAGGACGATCCCCGGCACGGCTCCCGAGGGGAGGGAAAGGCCGGAGTGATCGAACCAGGCGTTGACTCCGTAAGCGACTCCGCCGGCCGCGGAGGTGCCGGTCACCTGCACCGTCCACTCGCCCACCTCGGGCGCGTCGAAGTTGTACACCTCCAGGAAGCCACCCGCCGCTGCCGCCTTCTCATGCTGCACCGTGTTGCCGGGATCGAAGCGCTGTCCCGAAGGCGAGATGAGGACCATGTCGAGATCCCCCACCCCGTACGAAAGCGTGAAGTAGACCGGCGCTTCCGAATCGACGGGAACCGTCCAGGTGTGGACCTCCCCCGGATCGATCAGACCGCCGAGCGTCGCCGTCCGGCTCGCGATCGGGTCCGCGTCGTCCGCCGCGATCGCGCTGTTGGTTCCGAAGACGGTCACCCGGCCCTTGACGCGGTTGTAGACGCTCTGCGACGTCTCGAGCGAGGTGTGCTTGGCGCTGGTGTCCGAGCCCTTGCTCGGATGCGTGAGATTGCTGGTGTACGGCAGCGCGTGCACCGACCACTTCGGCACGATCGTGTCGCCGCTCCCGCTGATCAACAGCAGCAGGCGGTCGACCGGACGGCAGAAGATGTTCAGGAAGAAACAGTCCGGATCGTAAACCCCGGCGAGAGCGGTGTACTGGACCTCGGGGTTCGAGCCGTGGAAGGCGTTGTAGAAGAGCATGTACTTCGTCGTGAGCTGATAGCCGGCGGGAAGGGCCAGGTCGCTGATCAGATTGACCACGGCGCCGATCGGCCCGAGAGTGCCGAGAAGGACCGTCTTGAGGCCGTGCGCCACGTCCGCCAGCGGGCTGCCGGCGTTCGGGGTCCCGAGCTGGATCACCTGCTCGACGTCGTCGCTGGATTCGACGTAATGGCGGGAGTCCAGGCCGCCCTTGCTGTGGACCACCAGGTTGACCTTGTCGACACCCCAGCGCTCGCGGACCTGGGCGATGCGGGTGCCGATCTTGCCCGCGTTGCTCTGGATGCTGTCGAGCTTGCCCATCGACGGGCCCGTGTCGTTGAGCACCCCGAGAGCGTCGAGGTTCGTCTTCCAGACCGAGGTCCAGACGCTGGGATTCGAAAGGATGCCGTGCGCCATCACCACCGGCCGGACCACCTTGATCGACAGCGCGGCCCAATCGATCGAAGTGCACCAGGCCTCGATGCCGTTGGCCGTGTCGATGTCGATCTGGATCGTGTTCTCTCCCTTGGTCGGCGCGCCGCTCGTGTTCGCGGTGGCGAACTTGACCCATTCGACCGGGACCTGGAACGAGTTGAGCTTCCAGGTGCTGTCCGAGCCGGTCAGGAACTCGGTCGGCACCACGTTGCCGTTGAAGCTCACCCGGTCGCGCTCCGGGTTGTACGGCGGCACGTAGGCGTCGAAGTCCACGTCGTAGGCGGGCATGTTGAGCTCGACCATGTCCGAGATCAGCCCGTTCTGCTTCAACCGCTGCACGTCGCCGACGACCCGTCCCACCTCGATGGTGAAGACCAGCGGGCCGCCGCCGCGGAAGGTGCATCCCGTGTCCAGGCCGGCGTCCTGGTCGACGACGAAGGTCGTGTCGTTGGCCTCGGGAGGATTGAAAGGTGAGCTGCCGAAATGTCCGGCGGCGATGCGCTGCAGGGAGGGCGGGGGCGTGTAGCCGGGCTGGCCCGGCCTGG
>JBJMGZ010000445.1:0-5467 GCA_045807605.1 Thermoanaerobaculia bacterium
CTTACTCGCAGGCCGGACAGCGCGCGAGATGGCAGGCGGCCCCCAGGGGGCAGCCATGGCCGCAGAGCGAGTCCGCGCGCTCGAACTCGAATCCGCAGAGAGGGCAGGTCAGAAGCGGCTCAGTCAGTTCAGCCATAGGCCGATGTGGTGGACGATCCCGCCCACGAGGAAGGCGAAGGGGAAGATGAACCCGGCCATGGCCCACGCCGTTTTCAGGCTGTGCTCGCGCGCGATCATCAGGAAGTTCGCGATGCAGGGCATGAAGAGCGTGATGGTCACCATGGAAACGAAGATCTGGTGCGGCGTCAGCAGGGGATGCGGTCCGGTGGCCGCGTCCAGGAGGTAGACGGCGCCGAAGTCGCGGCGCAGGAAGCCGATCAGGAAGGCGGCGGAGGTCTCCTTGGGCAGGCCGAGCCAGCCGGTGACCAGCGGCTCGCCGAACCGCGAGAGCGCGGCCAGGAGCTTCAGCCGGTCGAGGAGGAACAGGGCGAGCGTGCCCACCACGAACAGCGGGATGACCTCCTTCAAGTACCAGTCGAGCCGGCCGACCGTCTTGATCCAGACGTTCGCGAGCTGCGGCCGGCGCATCGGCGGGATCTCCAGGAGGAAGTCCCCGGCCTCGCCCGGGAAGGCGCGCGCCGAGAGCCAGCCCACCATCAGCACGACCCCGACCATCAGCCCGAGCCAGGCGAAGGCCGCGCCCGGCGACAGGCTCGCCATCATGGCCAGCAGCACGCCGAGCTGCGCCGAGCAGGGCACGGCCAGGGCGAGGAGCATCGTGGTGACCAAGCGCTCCTTGCGCGTCTCCAGGATGCGCGTGGTCATGGTCGCCATGGTGTCGCAGCCGAGCCCCAGGATCATCGGCAGCACGGCCTTGCCGTTGAGGCCCATGAGCTTGAAGATGCGGTTGACCAGGATCGACATGCGCGGCAGGTAGCCCGAGTCCTCCAGCAGGCTGAACAGGAGGAAGAAGGTCGTGACGATCGGCAGCACGATCGCGAAGGCGTAGCTCAGGGCCATGGTGATGGCTCCGTACGGCCCCACCAGGAGATCGTGGAAGAAGCGCAGGATTTCCCCGCCGGCCCCGGTCTTCCCGCTCAGGTGGTAGGCCGGCGAGATCACGGTGCGGGTGGAGGTGAAGATCCCGACCTCGTGGATCGGCGTCACCGGCAGGGCCACGGCGAGCTCCACCGCCTCGGTCTCGTGGACATGGGGGAACGGCAGCACCGCGTCCACCGCGCGGATCGCGAGCGGCGTGACCCTCTGATGAAAGAGGCCGGTCTCCAGGAGGTCGACCAGGGTGCCGGCGCCGAGGAGCCCCACGAACCAGAAGGTCAGGAAGAGCACGGAGAGCAGGAAGAACAGCCCCTTGACCGGGTGCATGGCCCAGAAGCCGAGCCGCACGGAGAGCGGGGCGTGGCTCGGCTGCGACATGGACCAGGTGGCGGCGAGGATGTCGTTGACCCGCGCCAGGCGCTCGCGGTTGCGCTCGTAGGGCTCGTCGCTGGTTGTGGGCTCCGCCTGGCCGTGCCAGGCGTGGGGCGGCCGGGCCTCGGACAGCGCCTCGACGAGCTCGTCGGTCCCCTCGTTGCGCAGGGCCACGGCGCCGATCACCGGGATGCCGAGAACGCGGCTCAGCTCCGCGCGGTCGATCCGTCCGCCGCGGGCGCGCAGCTCGTCGAGCATGTTGAGCACCAGGACCATGGGACGGCCCATCTCGGCGAGCTGGAGCGTGAGCAGCAGGGCGCGGCGCAGGTTCTTCGCGTCCGCGACCTGGACGACCGTGGCGCCGGGGCTCTTCTCCAGCAGGGCGCGGGTGACCCGGGCCTCGTCGCTCCGCGGCGACAGGTCGTTGATCCCGGGCGAGTCCACGATCTCCACGTCCTTCGCTCCGAACGCGGAGCGGGCGCGGGTGACCTCGACGGTCGTGCCCGGGAAGTTCGAGACGTTGACGTAGCGGTGGGTCAGGTTCTTGAACAGCAGGCTCTTGCCCACGTTCGGGTTGCCGATGAGGAGCACGGTCGAAACGGGCTGGCGGCCGGCCGAGGCGCGGTGGCTCTCGGAGCTCCGGCTCGGACGGCGCTCGGCGGGGAAGGGGCTGATCATCAGACCGTCCTCGAATAGCGCACGGCTGTCTTTCCCAGCCAGGCATCGAAGCACATGGCGAGGTTGCGCACCAGCAGGCGCCCGGCCGGGGTAACCTCGATCGAGTCGCGGTCGATCTCCACCAGGCCGTCCTCTTCCATGGGGCGGAGCTGGCCGAGCTCGGCGGCGAAGCGGCGGTCGAAGCTCTCGATCCCGTACTTCCGCTCCACGTCCCGCTTGTCCAGCCGGAAGTGGCACATGAGCCGGACGATCACGTCCCGCCGCAGCACGTCGTCCGCGGAGAGAGTGAGACCGCGGCAGGAGGGGAGCCGGCCCTGCTCGAGGGCGGCGCCGTACTCCGCGACCGTCTTCAGGTTCTGGGCGTAGCCGCCGCCCACCTCGCCGATCGAGGAGACGCCGAAGCCCACGAGGTCCGAGTCCGCGCAGGTGGAGTAGCCCTGGAAGTTCCTGGTGAGCGTGCGGTCGCGCAGCGCCTGGGCGAGCGGGTCCCCGGGACGGGCGAAATGGTCCATGCCGATGAACACGTAGCCGGCCGCGGTCAGGGTGGCGATCGCCTCCTCCAGCATGCGCAGCTTGGTGTCGGGCGACGGCAGCGCGGCCGGATCGATCACGGTCTGATGCGGGAAGCTCTGCGGCAGGTAGGCGAAGTTGAACAGCGCCAGCCGGTCCGGGGCCATGCGCAGGACCTCTTCCAGGGTGAGGGCGAAGCGCCCCGGCGTCTGGTGGGGGAGGCCGTAGATCAGGTCCACGTTGACGCTGCCGATGCCGCGCGAGCGCGCGCCGTCGAGCACGCCCCAGGTCTGCTCCGCGGTCTGGATGCGGTTGACCGCCTCCTGCACCCGCGGGTCGAGCTCCTGGAGCCCCATGCTCAGGCGGTTGACGCCGGCCGCGGCGAGCGCGTCGAGATGCGCCGGAGAGCACTCCCGGGGGTCCACCTCGACGCCGATCTCGCAGTCTTCTCCGAGCCGGAAGCTGCGCCGGATGAGAGCCATGAGCTCGGTCAGGTCCTCGGGAGGCAGGAACGTCGGCGTGCCGCCGCCCCAGTGGACCTGGACGACCTCGCGGCGATCGGGGCCATCGGAGCCGAGCGCGGCGGCGGCCATCTCCATCTCGCGCGCGAGGAGCGGGAGGTAGCGTTTGCCCCACTGGCGGTCGTGGGAGATCGTGACGTTGCAGCCGCAGAAGAAGCAGCGGTGGGCGCAGAACGGGATGTGGACGTAGAGCGAGAGCCGGCGTCCCGACTCCGCGCTGCGCTCCAGGAGCCGGACGTACTCGGAATGGCCGAAGCCGTCCTCGAAGTGCGGAGCCGTGGGGTACGACGTGTACCGCGGGCCGGGCCGGTCGTACTTGAGGAGCATCTCGCGGTCGAACTGGATCGGCTGCCAGAGGTCTTTCATGACTGGAAGCCTAGAGAGACGGGCGGTGAAACACACCGTTCCAAGGGAGGGCATCTCGGAGATGGTCCCGCTACCCGTCGGGGTAGTGGGAAGACCACCCGGAATGCCGTGGCGGCGGCCACGCAGCCTCTTTACTCTCGCTGCTGAAAAGAGGAGAGACGCGCATGACCCAAGAGCTCTGGACTCCCGACCTTGATGTCGCCGTGCACGACGACGAGCTGATCGTCCGCTTCGACCACCTGCCGCCCATGGAAGTGGATCAGGTGAGGGCCGAGATGGAGGACGGCGGCGTCGTCCTCTATGGCGGCGACGAGGTGCATTGCTTCCACGTGCCGCTGCCCGAGGACATGGACCTGGGCGAGTTCGACCTGCGTCCCTATGAGGGGATGTTCGAGCTCAGGATGCACGTGCAGGGCTGAGCGGAAAATGGAGACGGAGCCCTGAGAACCGTTTGAAGTCCCCGTCTGTAGTGCACAGAGTTGCCCGGTGCTCGATGGCGAGGGCCGCGAGATGGGCATCCATGACCCGAGGGCCTCGCACTCCAGACTCGAGGAGGAGACGGCCGAGGATGTTCAAGTGGAGGGGGCCCGGATTGAGCAGCCTCACGTCTGCCAGTGAGAGCCACTGCTTCATGAATCTCAGGGCCTCCTCGGGCTCAAGCGGGTTCTTGGTGAGCCTCGCATGAGTCGTGATGCGCAGAAAGGCAAGCAGGACGACCCAGGACAAACCCACTTGGTCAACGCCTGAAAACGCCCTTTCGAGCCAAGTCCTTGCTGGCCTGTAAAAGGGGCTCAGCTCGTCGTAGGCGTAGATGAGAAGGTTCGCGTCGAGAAGGATCACCGGCGCCAGGGGCCTTCGATCTCGTCGAGGAGCTCCTCGATCTTGTCGAAGTTGAGATCGTGCCGCAGTCCCAGTGGACGAGCCTCGACCACGAAACGCTTCCGGGGCTCCCCGGTAGACGGCTCTGCCTGCTTCCGCTCGGGTTTGCCGTTGTCGCTGTCCTGCGCGATCTTGGCCCTGGTTCCCATGCCGCAATGCTAACCAGATCCCCTCATCCTGTCAATTGCCCGCCCCAAGGCAACGCGCACTTGATCTCCTCCGGGTATTTGCGTACAGTCATAGACAAACTTCCGGCAAGCCGCAACGCCCGGAGGAGGCGACACCATGCAGCGCCCCATCCACTCCGTTCGCCGGTACCCCCGCATTGCGGCCGATACCGTGGCCTACGTCAGGATCCTCGGCGACCGCCGGCATGAGAAGGTCGTCTGGGTCAAGGTGCTCGGAGCGGGCGGCTGCATGCTCGTCTCCGGCGACACGATCGGCTATCTCTCGCTCATGGAGCTGCGCATCACCCTGGGCGACCGCGAGCTGCGAGCCGATGGCCGCGTAGCCTGGGAGTCCCGCGAGGGACGCGAGCACCACGTCGGGATCGAGTTCCTGCGCATCGGCCGGTCCGACCGCGCCGCCATCGAAACCTTGGTCGCGGCATCCGGCGCCGCCGCTTAGTTGATCCCATTCCCCCTCTCCTCACCGGCCTTCGGCCGGCCTTACCCCATGCTGGGGGAGAGGGAGAAAAGCTCACCCTGATAAGATCTCCCTCCTGCAACGGGAGGGAGATCGCATGCCTGACTTTCAGCACTACATCGGGATTCGCTACTCGGGCCGGAAAGGGCCGGGGGAGAGGATCCGGGAGATCCGCGTCTGGTCGGCGCGGGAGGATCACGAGCCGTACCTGGAGCAGAACCCGGACGCCGGAGACGGCCGCTGGAGCCGGCGCGAGCTGGCCGAGTGGCTGCTCGCCCGCCTGACCGAGGAGGACGCGCCCGCCATCGTCGGGCTCGATCACGCGTTCTCGTTCCCCGAGAGCTACATGGACCGCCACCAGCTCAAGTCCTGGGACCAGTTCCTCACCGACTTCGAAGGCCACTGGCCGACGGACAAGTTCTCCGTCCGCGAGCTCCTGC
>JBJMGZ010000446.1:0-3574 GCA_045807605.1 Thermoanaerobaculia bacterium
TCCGGCCGCCGACGCCCTCAAGGAGGCCGCGGGTCTGTTGGACCAGGGCCGGTTCCGGGAGGCCGCCGAGACCTTTCAGAGGGCGGACGAGCTGGCCGGCGGCTCCTGCGGCCCCTGCCTGCTCGGGCTCTCCCGTGCCCAACTGGGACTGCACCACCCCGAAAAGGCGGCCGACACGGCCCGGCAGGCCGTGGACGCGCTCCATACCTCCGACCTGATCGGCCAAGCCTGGAACCAGGTCGGCATGGCCCTGACTTCGCGCGTCAAGCCTGACCTTGCCGGCGCCGAAGAGGCCTTCCGCAAAGCGGTGGAGACCGGCACCGGCGGCCAGCTCGCCAGCGTCTCACGGTACAACCTGGCCGACGTGCTCTGGCGCGAGAAGAAGTACGCGGAATCCGAGCAGATGGCTCTCCAGGCCCTGACCTCCGATCCGGCCGGGCCGGCGGCCTTGAACGCGCGCATCGTGCTCTGCCAGGCCCGGACCGACGGGGCTCCTATCGCTCCTCCGGAGGTCGTCTACGAGGACGCCGCCTGCGCCAAGGAAGGGCTGAGGATTTTTGAAAAGCGGGTCAAGGCGCCACCCGAGGGAAAGCAGGTCTCCCGTCCCCGGAAGCTGTTCGGACGCCCTCCGGAATACGCAGACGGCGTCACGAAGCATGGGACGGTCGTCGTCGAGGCCGTCATCGACCGGGAGGGCTGCATCGAAAAGCTGCGGGTCTGCAAGAGCGTCCACCCGAAGCTCGACCTTGCCACTCTGGACGCGGTGCGCCGCTGGGTCTTCCGGCCGGCCGAGCTCGACGGGCAGCCGGTCAAGGTCTACTACACTCTGACCGTGAACTTCACGAGGTGACATGAACTTCGAGACCCTGGCGGTGCACGCCGGGCACGACGCCGATCCCGCGACCGGATCGGTGGCGTCCCCGATCTACCTCTCTACGACGTTTGCCCGGGATCCCGAGGGGGTCCCGCTCGGCGGGCACACCTACATCCGCGAGTCGAACCCCAACGAGCATCAGCTCGAAGCGGCGCTGGCTGCTCTCGAAGGGGGAACAGCCGCACTGGTGTTCGCCTCGGGCATGGCCGCGGGCATCGCGCTGCTCCAGACGCTGCCGCCGGGATCGCACGTGATCTTCCCGGACGACGTCTACTACGGCTTCCGCATCGCGGCGGAGGAGAACCTCCCCGACTGGGGGATCTCGTCGACCGCCGTGGCCATGCAGGACCCGCGCGAGGTCCAAGCCGCGCTCCGGCCGGAGACCCGGCTCGTCTGGATGGAGAGCCCCTCCAACCCGCTCCTCAAGGTGACCGACGTCCGCGCCGTGGCGGACCTCGCCCGGCAGGCGGGCGCGCTGACTCTGATCGACAGCACCTTCGCCACTCCGGCGCTGCAGCGGCCGATCGAGCTGGGGGTGGACGTCGTCCTGCACTCCACCACCAAGTACTTCGGCGGCCACAGCGACGTGCAGGGAGGAGCGCTGGTCTTCGCCCGCAGGGACGAGCTGTTCGAGAGGACCGACCACCTCCGCCACGTCCTGGGCGCGGTCTCCTCGCCGTTCAACTCCTGGCTCGTGCTGCGCGGCCTGCGCACCCTGGCCTGCCGGATGGCGGTCCAGAGCGCCGGTGCGCTGGCCGTGGCCCGCGCGCTCGAAGCCTTGCCGGCCGTCTCCGCGGTCCACTACCCGGGCCTCGAATCGCACCCGGGGCACGAGGTGGCGAAGCGGCAGATGTCCGCCTTCGGAGGGATGCTCTCCTTCCAGACGGGCGATAGAGAAACCGCTCTGCGGGCCGTTTCCCGAGTCCGGCTCTTCACCCGCGCCACCTCGCTCGGCGGCGTCGAGAGCCTGATCGAGCACCGCGCGTCGAGCGAGGGTCCCCAATCGCGCACGCCGCAGGATCTGGTCCGCCTGTCCATCGGCCTCGAGCATCCGGACGACCTGATCGCCGATCTGGAGCAAGCCCTTCAGGCCGTGTGACTTGAATCGGCATGTGTATTGCTGTGTAATCGACCGCAGCAGTCTGATCGAATACCGCGCCCCGGCGTGGGGAGCTTTGCGGCGGGGCCTCCAACCAGGAGAGGGCAATACCATGGCTGAGAAGAAGGCATCGACCGGCAGCAAGAAGACGGCAAAGAAGAGCGCGAGCAAGAAGTCGGCGTCCTCCTCGTCCTCCTCCTCGTCGGGCGGAGCGAAGAAGAAGTCCTCCACCAAGGCGACCGTGGGCAAGGTCGCGGCCGGCGTGGCCGCCGCCGCCGGGATCGCCGCGGGCGTGGCCGCCGCCGTCAAGGGCGTGAAGAAGGCCGCGGCGAAGAAGTCGGCCGCGAAGAAGAGCGCCGCTGGAACCTCGTCCGGAGGCGGCACGAGCTCCGGCGGCTCGACCTCGTCGGGCGGCGCCAAGAAGAGCGCGGCGAAGAAGTAGGGCCGCCCCTACTCCTCCGGCGCCAGCGCCCGGCGCGCGTCGGCGAACGATTGGCGGAGGCCCTCCCGGTCGCGCTCGGTCACCAGGGAGACGAGCTGGCCCAGGGCCTCGCGCGTCGCGTCGTAGACGTCGTTCCTGTGCGGGTTCAGGTACTGGATGTCCAGGTAGAGGTCGGGGTCCTCCGACAGCACGCGCAGCGCCGTGGCGGCCTGGTTGCTGTAGGTCGTCGAGGCGCAGGCCTGCAGCTCGGCGGGATCGATCCCGGACTTCGCGAGCGCCGCGCCGAACAGCATGTTCGTCAGGTGCGAGAGCCCCAGCAGCCAGCCCATCAGGCGGTCGTGGTGCGGGAACGGCACCGCGACGATCCGCGTGTAGGGATGGGCGAGCAGCGGCGCCAACTGCCGCTTCTCCTCGATCGGATCGGTCTGGGCCGCCAGCACGAACGTCAGCGTCTCATAGACCGACTTGCTCGGTCCGAACATCGGGTGCACGGCGAAGACCCTGAGCCCCTCGTCCCGGGCGTGGGCGAGCGCGCCGAGAAGAGGGGTCTTGATCGAGGCCACCTCCACGATCGGAGCGCGGGGCCGGCGCGCGATCAGCTCCTCCAGCGCCGCGGCCATCCGGTTGAGCGGCGCCGCGACCCAGATCGCCGTGTAGCGGTCCAGGTCCTCGATCTCGCTCAAGATCCCGAACCGTCCCTGCGGGCGCGGCGTGGGCAGACCCGAGAGCGCCGGATCGGAGATGTCCACCGCGTGGCCCGCGAGCTCGAGGAAGCCGCGGAACCAGGTCCCCATGCCGCCGGACCCGCCCACGATCAGCATGCGCTCCCCGCGGCGCTCGCGCAGCGAGACTCCCACCCGGTACTGCCGCTCCACCGAGCCGCGGATGATCGCCTGGAACATCGACACCATGACCTCTTCGGACACGCCGCAGGCGTCGGCATGCTGGCGGGCGCGGTCGAGCACGATGTGCTCCACGTCCCGCACCTCGATGGGGGAGCCGGCGGCGGCCTTGATTCGCCCCACCTCCGAGGCCAGCTCCATGCGGCGGCGGAGCAGCTCGAGGAGGGCGCGGTCGACCTCGGCGTTGGAGTCGCGCAGCGCGGGCTGATCGTAATCGCTCATATACATTGCCTACGGTGGGTTGGTTGGGTAGGTAA
>JBJMGZ010000447.1:0-4845 GCA_045807605.1 Thermoanaerobaculia bacterium
CGAACCCGCGCGGCTACTCCGGGGTGGCGGGAGCGGATCTTCACGGTGACTTCCTCGGCCGGCTGGCCGATCCAGTGCAGGCGCTCGCCGCGGAGACCGGGGGCGAGAAGCTCCTGCTCTTCGCCGACGACGACGCGGTTCTCCTCGGGCTCGATCGCCAGCACGAAGAGGGGGCTTCGGGCGGCGAGCCCGAGGCCGCGGCGCTGGCCCACGGTGTAGCGGTAGTAGGGCTGACCCTCTCCGAGCTGCCGGCCTCCGGTGTCCACCAGGGCTGCCGGCTCGGCGAGCCTCGCTCCGGAAAAACGATCGGGATGCTCCGCCACCTGAGCCTCCACGAACTCGCGGATGCCTCCTGCTACGAAGCAGACCTCCATGCTCTCCCCCTTTTCGGCCACGACGAGGCCAGCCTCGCGGGCCAGCTCTCGCACCTGCGGCTTGGTCATCCCGCCCAGGGGGAAGAGGGAAGCGGCGAGCTGCTCCTGCGTCAGCTCGAAGAGGTAGTAGCTCTGGTCCTTGTCGGCATCGAGCGCGGTGTGCAGCTCGGGGCCGTCCGGCCCTTCCAGGATGCGGGCGTAGTGGCCGGTCGCCACCCTTTCCGCTCCCAGGCGCCGGGCGCGCTCCAGGAGCAGGTCGAACTTGATCCAGGTGTTGCAGCGCACGCAGGGGCTCGGCGTGCGGCCGGCGAGGTAGTCCTCCACGAAGGGATCGACGACCTTCTGCCGGAACTCCTCGTCCAGGCGCAGGGTGTAGTGGGGGATGCCCGCCTGCTGCGCCACCCGCTTCGCGTCTCCGAGGTCGAGCGCGCCGCAGCAGCGGCCGTGCGCCTCGACCCCGGACTGGTCCCAGAGCAGCATGGAGAGGCCCACCACCGGGACGCCGCTCTTCGCGAGCATCCAGGCGGTCACCGAGGAATCCAGGCCGCCGCTCATGGCCACGGCAGTCAATCCGGTCATCATGCGGACACCCCCGCCGGCGCCACCCGGCGCAGCTCCGCGACCTCGCGGGCCAGGGCATCGAGGAAGCCGTCGATCTCCTCGGACCGGTTCGTGATGCCGAAGCTGATCCGCAGCGAGGACAGGGCCTCGTCGCGGGAGAGGCCGATGGCGAGGAGCGTCCTGCTCGGCTCGACCGTGCCCGAGGAGCAGGCCGAGCCCGTGGAGACCGCGTAGCCGGCCAGGTCGAGGCGGATCAGCAGCGACTCCCCCTCGACTCCCGGGAAGGCCACGTGCGAGGTGTTGGGCAGCCGGGGCGAGGACGTGCAGTGGAGGATCGCTCCCGGCACCCTTTCCGGCAGCAGCGCCTCGAAGCGGTCGCGCAGCCCGGCGAGGAAGGCCCGGCGCTCGTCCAGCTCCTGGCGGGCGGCCTCGGCCGCGGCTCCGAAGCCGGCGAGCGCGGGCACGTTCTCGGTGCTCGCCCGGCGGCGGCGCTCCTGGCTGCCGCCGATCAGCAGGCCGGACAGCTCCCGCCCCTTGCGCACCCAGAGTGCGGCGGCCCCGAGCGGACCGTGGAACTTGTGCGCGCCCAGGACCAGGTAGTCCACGCCGAGCTGGCGCACGTCCACCGGGATCTTGCCGATGGCCTGGACCGCGTCGCAGAGCACCGGGATGCCTCTCTCGCGGCAGGTATTGGCGGCATTGGCGACCTCGGCGACCGGCTGAAGCGTGCCGAGCTCGTTGTTGGCGAGCATCAGGCAGACGAGCCGCGTGTCCGGGCGGAGGGCGGCGGTCATCTCCTGGGCGGAGACCACGCCGTCCGGTCCGGGGGACACCCGGGTGACCTCGACCCCCATCCGCTCCAGCCGGGCCGCCCCCTCGCGGATCGAGGGGTGCTCGATCGAGGAGATCACCAGGTGACCCGCCGTCACCCCGAACATCACGGCGTTGTTGCCCTCCGTCCCCGATGCGGTGAAGACGATTTCCAGGGGACGGGCGCCGATCAGGGCGGCGACCTTCTCCCGCGCCTCCTCGACGGCGTTCCTCGCCTCCTGCCCGAAACGATGGATGGACGAGGGATTGCCATGGCGCTCCCCGAGCCAGGGGAGCATGGCCTCCCGGGCTTTCGGGTGGAGGGGGGTGGTGGCGTTATGGTCCAGGTACACGGTCTGCATACGAACGGGCTATTGTAACGCCTGCGCGCTGCGGCGCCCCCACGGATTCGAAAGGTAGGAATGATGCCCCTGTCCTCCAAGCGGTCCTCGGCGTCCTTTTTCAGAGACGCCGTCCTTGCTGTCCTTGCCGTCCTTGGTGTCCTTTTCTTCTCCCCCTCCCCGGCCCAAGCGGCCCAGAACGCTGGTAAGAAGATATCCAGGGCAGAGCGCAAGGAGCTCAAGAAGGAGCAGAAGGAGGCCATCGCGAAGCTGCCTCCGAAGTACCAGGAGTGGATCGCCGAGATCGAGCTGCTCCTGACCGACGAGGAGCTGACCTCCTTCCTGGCCCTGGACAAGGACTACCAGCGCGACGCTTTCATCGAGCGCTTCTGGGAGGCGCGGGACAAGTACAAGTCCACGGGGGCCAACGAGTTCCGCGACCGCTGGGAGGCGCGCGTGGCGCAGGCCCGCGCCCAGTTCGGCAACATCAGCGACGAGCGGGCCAGGATCTTCCTCCTGAACGGCCCGCCGGCCAGCGTCGTCACCTCCAACTGCACGACCGTGCTCTGGCCCGTGGAAGGCTGGTACTACGCCGGCAGCGACACGATCGGCACGGAGTTCGTGATCGTCTTCTACCGCCGCTGGGGCGCCGGTCCCTACCGGGTCTGGAATCCGCTCGAAGGGATGGACGTGCTGTTCGTGGACAACGCCGCCTCGATCGGGGCGCGCAACCACTCGATCTCCGAGATCGCGCAGAGCTGCCCGCGCGACGGCGACCGGATCGCCGCCATGATCGGCTGGGTGGCCGCCCAGCGCATGAGCTACGTCCTCCTCCAGCAGCGCTTCGAGTCGCGGCCGCAGGGTCCCGGCGGCGAGTGGGTGGCCACGTTCGGCTCGTACTCGACCGAGATCCCGGAGGGCGCCGCGCTCCTGCCCGCGAAGCTGGAGGTCGAGTTCCCCGGCCGCTACCAGAACCGGACCGCCATCCAGGGCGTGCTCTCCGTGGCCTCCACCGACGCCGGCATGGCGAAGCTCGCCGACCACCGCTCGTACAACTTCGTGCTCACCGGCGAGGTGCTCCAGAAGGGCAAGCTGTTCGACCGCTTCCGCTACAAGTTCGACTTCCCGCTCCAGCCGGCGACGGAGGGCACGGACACGCAGCTCCCGCTGCTCTTCCAGCGCTACCTGCGGCCGGGCGACTACCTGATGATCCTCAAGGTGGAGGACCTGAACTCGGGCAAGCTCTTCCGCCAGGAGAAGCCGCTCACCGTGCCCCAGGTGGACAAGGCGGCGCCGCCGCCGCCGCCGTCCGATCCCGAGACCGCGCGCATCCTGGCCGAGGCCAACGCCGCGATCAGCAGCGGCGAGACCACGGTCAAAATCGTGCCGCCGCCCGGCGAGCTGCAGAGCGGGATGCTGCGCTTCGACACCCTGACCACGGGCGACATCGCGCAGGTGACGTTCTCGCTCGACGGCAAGCAGGTGCTGACCAAGCGCAAGCCGCCGTTTTCCGTCGAGCTCGACCTGGGGTCCCTGCCGCGTCCGCGCAAGCTCATGGTCACCGCCTTCGACGCGGCCGGCAAGCAGATCGCGTCCGACGAGACCCTGATCAATGCCGTGGTGAACCGCTTCAAGGTGAACCTGGTCGAGCCGCGCCGGGGGCAGAGGTACGAGAGCAGCCTGCTCACGAACGTCGACGTCGACGTGCCGGACGGCGAGACCGTCGAGCGGGTGGAGATCTACCTCAACGAGACTCGCCTGGCGACGCTCTACCAGCCGCCGTACACCCAGCCCGTGCTGCTGCCCAAGGACGAGCCGATCGCCTACGTCCGGGCGGTGGCCTTCCTGACCGACGGCAACTCGACCGAGGATCTGGTCTTCGTCAACGCGCCGGACAACCTGGCGGAGATGGACATCCAGTTCGTGGAGCTCTACACCTCGGTGCTCGACAGGCAGGGCCGGCCGGTCGAGGGCATGCAGCAGAAGGACTTCACGGTGGTCGAGGACGGCGTCCGCCAGGAGATCGCGCGCTTCGAGAAGGTCACGAACCTGCCGATCCACGCGGCCGTGGCCCTGGACGTCTCCGCCTCCATGGCGGACAAGATCGAGCAGACGCGGCAGGCCGCCCTGCGCTTCATCGAGCAGACCATCCAGCCCAAGGACCGCGCCGCGCTGATCACCTTCAACGACCGGCCGAACCTGGCGGTGAAGTTCACCAAGGACATCACCACCCTGGCCGGCGGGCTCGCGGGCCTCAAGCCGGAGCGCGCCACCGCGCTCTATGACTCGATCATCTTCAGCCTCTTCTACTTCAACGGGGTCAAGGGTCAGCGGGCGGTGCTGCTGCTCTCCGACGGCAAGGACGAGGGGAGCCGCTTCAGCTTCGAGGATGCGCTCGACTATGCCCGCCGGGCCGGCGTGACGATCTACTCGATCGGCCTCGGCGACGAAATCGACCGCAAGAAGCTGGAGAAGATCTCGGAGGAGACGGGCGGACGCGCCTTCTTCGCCGCCAGCGCCGCCGGTCTCGACGCCATCTATCACACGATCGAGGAGGAGCTGCGCTCCAAGTACCTGATCGCCTACCAGTCCACGAACACCGGCGGCGGCGACGACTTCCGCACGGTGGATCTCAAGGTGGGCAAGCCGGGGGTCGAAGCCAAGACGCTGCGCGGGTACTACCCGTGAGACCTCACCCCCTGTCCCCCTCTCCCGTCTCCCTTCCACCCACCCCCGGGAGAGGGGGGACGCAGATCAGG
>JBJMGZ010000448.1:0-10499 GCA_045807605.1 Thermoanaerobaculia bacterium
TAGCCCATGCTGCCCGAGTGCCAGCCTTTTGGAAAAGCATAACTAAAGTATAGCATCCGCGCCTCGCAGGACCGGGCCTACGCCGCCCAGATGTGATCCCGCGACCGCCCCTCCCGCTTGCTCACGTACAGCGCCTGGTCGGCCCTTTCGGTCACCTCGGAGAGCGTCCTGCCGTGCTCGGGATAGGCGGCCAAGCCCATGGAGACCGAGACCTGCAGGATCACCCCTTCGATCCGCAGCGGGTGCTCGGTCAGGTAGGTCCGCACCCGCTTGCAGTAGGCGAGGCCGCCCTCGCGGGTGGCGCCTTCCAGGCGGACGATGAACTCGTCGCCGCCGATGCGCGAGCAGAGGTCGTCGCCGCGCGCCGCGCTGCGCAGCGCCTCCGCGACCGTGCGGATCAGGTCGTTGCCGTGCGCGTGGCCGTAGGTGTCGTTGATGCGCTTCAGGTGGTCGGCGTCCACCATCACGATCGTGTAGGGCTTCTCCAGCTTGGCCCGCAGGTCCGAGGTGGAGGTGAAGTGGCGCAGGTTGGGCAGGCCGGTCAGGGCGTCCGTGTGGGCGGCGAGGTAGAGCGAGCGCTGCAGGCTCGCGCCCAGGCTGCCGGACTCCGCGAAGAAGTAGGCCACCAGCCAGAGCCCCGTGAGCGGCCAGGCCAGGTTGAGCATGGACTCCCAAGGGTCCGCGTACACCACCCCCGTGGCCAGCACGGTCGCCGCCCCGGTCTTGACGTAGGTCTCGCGCCGGCTCACCGTGGGCGTGCTGGCATAGATCACCAGGTAGTAGAGAAAGAAGAGCGGGCTGCGGGTGGCCCCCGAAAACAGGACCACGGCGGTGATCCAGGCGAGGTCGAGCAGCGACTCGATCCGCATCCGGCTGTCCACCGCCAGGCGGCCGAAGAGCGGCGAATGGAGCGCCAGGGTGTAGAGCATCACGGCGCCGGCCAGCGACCCGAGGACCATCCGGTCGGCGCCCGGGGCGACCAGGCTGTAGAAGACCACCAGGACCGCCGCCAGCCAGTGGAGGTTGCGCACCAGGGGCGAGTACGAGCGGAAGCGCTCGCGCTCGATCGCCGCCAGGGCGGTCGAGGTCTCCAGCGTGCGGGTGTCCACCTCGCCAGCGGTCGTGGCCATGCTCTGTCGCCCCCGTGGGAGAGTGGAGGAACTATAGCGCAGTCTGCATGGAGCGGCGCGGGCCGGGGAAGCGTAGTAAGCTTGCTGAAATGTTCACTGCCATCGGCAGGTACGAGATCCTGGAGCGGATCGGCCAGGGCGCCATGGGCGAGGTCTACAAGGCCCGCGACACCGTCCTGACCCGGTTCGTGGCGGTCAAGACCATCGCCGCCGCTGCGCGGCTGCGCTGGGACGATTCGCTGACCGAGCGCTTCCGCCGCGAGGCGCAGGCGGCGGCCGGCCTCAACCATCCGAACATCATCACGGTCCATGACTTCGGCGAGGAGCAGGGCACCTTCTACATGGCCATGGAGCTCCTCGACGGGATCGACCTGACCGAGCTCGTGCGCCGGCGGATGCCCGCGGCGCTCGAAGACCGGCTCGGCCTGATCGAGCAGATCTGCGACGGCGTCGCGTTTGCGCACGCGCACAAGGTGATCCACCGCGACCTCAAGCCGGCCAACATCCACGTGCTTGCCAACGGCACCGTCAAGATCCTGGACTTCGGCCTCGCCCGCTCGGAGGACCTGCAGGTGACCCGCTCGGGCGGCCTGCTCGGCACTCCCTACTACATGTCGCCGGAGCAGGTGCGCGGGGAGCGCGTCGATGCGCGCTCGGACGTCTTCTCCCTCGGCTCGCTCTTCTACGAGCTGCTGACCCACCGCCGGCCGTTCCCGGCGGAGTCGGTCCACGCGGTCCTTTTCCAGGTGCTCGAGAGGGAGCCCGAGCCGCTGCGGACCTTCCATCCCGAGATCCCTGCCGTCCTCGACGCGGCCGTCCGCAAGGCGCTCGACAAGATCCCCGACCGCCGGTTCCAGGACGCGGGCGAGCTGCGCGAAGCCCTGCGCCGGGTGCGCGGCGTCATGGCGGGAGAGGTGCCGGAAAGCGAGGTCCTGGCCGCCTTCGGCCTGGCTGCGATGGCCGCCGGACCCGCTCCCGTGCCGCCGCCTGCCGTCTCCCTTCCCCCGGCCGCTGCCTCGCTGGGCGGCAGCGCGATGCAGACGTTCGCGCTGTCCCGGCCCTTCCGGGTGACCTTTCACGGCGAGAGCGGCGGCGACCGGATCCTGGAGGTCGCCAACCCCGGCATGAGCCTGCTCGACCTGGCCCTGAAAGAGGACATCCCCCACTTCCACGAGTGCGGCGGACGCGGACGCTGCTCCACCTGCCGGGTGCGGGTCCTCTCCGGCGCGCAGGGCCTCCAGCCGCGGACTCCCTCCGAGGCGCGGCTCGCCGGCCGGCTCGGCTGGCCGGAGGACATCCGCCTCGCCTGCCAGACCCGGGTGAACGGCGACATCTCGGTGCAGCGGCTGATCCTGGACCAGGAGGACCTGAGCCTGCTGCACCTGGAGACCGGGCCGCAGGCGGCCTCGCCGCAGGAGTCGGCGCTGGTGGTGATGTCCTGCGGGCTGCGCGGCTTCCAGGACTTCGCGCGCGCCTTCCCTCCCTATGACGTCTTCCATGTCCTGAACCGCTATTGCCTGCAGATGGGAGAGCCGATCGTCGACAACGGCGGGACGATCACGTGGCAGGACAGGGACGGCACGTCGGCCCTGTTCGGCCTGGACGGCGGCGAGGCGCGCGGGAAGTGCCTGGCTTCGGTGCGGGCCGCGCTGCGCATGGCCGCCCGCATGGAGGAGGTCGCCCGCTATGCCCGGGATCATTTCGGAGCCGAGCTGGCGCTCTCCGTCGGGCTCCACTTCGGCCGCACGGTCGTCGGCCAGGTCGGGCATCCCTCGAAACGGCAGCTCACGGCCATCGGCGAGGTGCCGGACCTTGCCGGCCGGGTCCTGGAGGTGGCGCGGGCGGGCGGGGCCATCCTCCTGGCCACGGAGGATGTGATCAACATCGTCGAGGAGGACGTGCGGGTCGGGCGCGTGTTCCAGGACGAGAGCCCCGGCGGCCGCGCGCGGGACCTTTACGAGATCCTCGACTTCCACAAGGAGGACTCGGTCTTCCTCACCCAGACGTCGTTCGAGGCCGTGGCCCGGCAGCGCGAGGCCGCGGCGGAGCTCTTCTACCGCCTCCTGTTCGAGATCGATCCCAGCGCGCGCGGTCTCTTTGCCGTGACCGACATGCAGGCCCAGGGCGACATGCTGATGAGCGTGCTCGCCGCGGCGGTCAAGGGGCTCGACCGCATCGAGGACCTGGTGCCGGTCCTCCAGGACCTCGGGCGGCGGCACGCCGGCTATGGCGTCGGGCTCCGCCACTACGACTCGGTCGAGCAGGCGCTCCTGGAAATGGTCCGCCAGATGCTGGGCGAGGCGTTCAGCCTCGACATCCGGCTCGCCTGGAGCCGGACGTACAACCGGCTTGCGAAAGTGATGATCGAGGCAGCAGGATGAGCCGGCCGGCCTGTCCTGAAACAGACCGGCCGGAAGAGATCAGAGACCGAACACCCGGCGCTGCGCCGTCCTGGAGCTGATCCGCTCCCGCAGCAGCCGGATTCTTTGAGCCCTCTGGACGAGGGACGCCGTCAGAGACGCCTTGACCAGGGAGTCGTCGCCCGTGGGCAGCGGCATGGTGGGGAGGAACCTCGGCACGCGCCGCGCGTGGGTCACGGCCTCGAAGCCCGAGGCGATCTTGATCAGCGTGGGCTCGCTGTAGGCGGTGCCCATGAAGCTGATGCCGACCGGCAGCACCCCGAAGGCATTGCCCGCGGTGACGTTGATGATCGGATAGCCGGCCATGGCCGCCGGGAACGAGCTCGCGCCGAGGAAATGATCGCCGTTGACCAGGTCGATCGGCCAGGCGGGCGAGCCCGTGGGCGCCACCAGGGCGTCGAGGTCGTCCGCCGCCAGGGCGGCGTCGATCCCCTCGTCGCGGGAGAGGCGGTGGCTGCGCTCCAGAGCGTCGAAGTACTCCTGCTCGCTGAAGATCTCCGCCTCGGCGAGCTCGAAGAGCTCCTGCCCGAACCACTTGAGCTCCTCCTCGGCGTGAGCGAGGTTGAACTCGATGACGTCGGCGACCGAGTGCACGGGCACGCCCGTGCGGGTGGCGAGATAGGCGTTCAGGTCGGACTTGAACTCGCGGATCAGGACGATGATCTCGGCCTGGTCGGTGAGCAGCTGGTCCATGGAGGGCAGGTCCGCCGGGTCCACGAGCACGGCGCCGGCGTCGGCCATGGCTTCGAGGGCAGCCTCGTAGATGGCATCGGTCTGGGCGCTATAGCCGGTGACGCCATTGCGCATCACGCCGATGCGGGCGCCGTCCAGGCCGTTGGCGTCGAGGAACTGCGTGTAGTCGGTGTGGAAATGGCCGGCGCTCCCCGCCGTGGCCGGATCGCGCGGATCGACCCCGACCAGGGCGCCGAGGACCGCGGCGGCGTCGGCCACGGTGCGGCCGTAGGGTCCGACCGTGTCCTGGCTGTGCGAGATGGGGACCACGCCGGCGCGGCTGGTCAGGCCCACGGTCGGCTTGATGCCCACGATGCCGTTGAGCGACGCGGGACAGACGATGGAGCCGTCCGTCTCGGTGCCGAGCGCGACCGTCGTGAAGTTGGCCGACACGGCGGCGGCCGAGCCCGAGCTGGAGCCGCAGGGATTCCTGTCGAGCACGTACGGGTTGCGCGTCTGGCCGCCGAGGCCGCTCCAGCCGCTCGACGAGCCGAAGCCGCGGAAGTTCGCCCACTCGGAGAGGTTCGCCTTGCCGAGGATGACCGCGCCGGCCGCGCGCAGGCGCGCGGTCACGGTGGCGTCCTGCGGCGCGGGAGCGCCGACCAGGGCGAGAGAGCCGGCGGTCGTCATCATCTGGTCGCCGGTGTCGATGTTGTCCTTGAGGAGGATGGGGATGCCGTGGAGCGGGCCGCGCACGTTGCCGTCCTTGCGCTCCTTGTCCCGGGCCTTGGCGATCGCCCGGGCTTGCGGGTTGATCTGGATGACCGAGTTGACGTTGGGGCCTTTCTGGTCGAGCGTGCGGATGCGCTCCAGGTACATGTTGACGAGGTCGATGGAGCGCAGGCCGCCGTGCTCCATGGCGGCCTGGAGCTGGGCGATGGTGGCTTCCTCGATCTCGCGCGCCGGCTCGGCGTGCGGGACCGGACCAGCGGTATCGGCGGCAGTGGAGCCGGGCAAGGCCCCCACCACGGAGGCGCCGGCGCCCGCGAGGGCGCTCCAGCGCAGGAAAGACCTCCGGCTTACCTCTCCTTTGCGCTCGTCTTCGTCGATCGGGACGGACGGATCATGCTCGGGCGAACGGTCTTCCGACATGAACGAGGCCTCCTTCAGATGTGGACGTAGGGGAACCTGCGGGCCGCCCCGCCCCATCGCGGGACGAGCCTTCGGCCGCATTCTTCCACAATCTAAGGACGCCGGATGCGAGAAAAACCGAGCCGGCCCGGTCTTCCTTCCAAGCTTAGGGCTCGCCACGAAACAAGTACCTCGCCGGGAGAGGGCGGGGGCTCCCTCTCCCGCGTAGCGGGGGAGGGTTGGGGAGGGGGTCCTCTCCGGCCCTGCCAAAAAGCCCCCTCCTCTATCCTCCCCCGCTGCGCGGGAGAGGACGCCACCGCCCCGATCTGACTGACACAGTTATTCCGTGACGGGCCCTTAGGGCCGGGCGAACTTCTTGTTGGCCGTGGCCGCGGCCTGCTGGAGCAGCTTGGCCTGATCGGCCGGGATGTTGAACTTCGTGCCGTCGCGGAGCTTGAACTGGGCCGGGAGGCCGATCGGGGACTTCTTGTATATCTGCTCGTACATGACCAGGGCGACGAGATAGGACCCGGTCTTCGAGGGGTGCAGGTCGTCGAAGGAGTAGAGCGGCAGGCTGGGATCGAGCTTCCAGGCCTCCTGCCAGGCTTCGCCGCCGGGGAAGAGGAGCGCGTCGATCATCTCGGCGGCGGTGCGGTAGGTCTCGCTGCAGCGGTCGAAGTCGCTCGCCAGCCGGGCCTTCTCGGGCCAGACCATGAAGAGCGCGGGCCGCGCGCCGACGCGGCGGATCTCCTTGGCGAAGCGCGGCGCGTACTCGTACATCGTGGGCCGCCCGTCCCAGGCCGAGGGCCCGTGCTGCATCACCACGAGCTCCCAGCCGCCCTTGCCGATCGCCTTCATCGCCTGGCCGTCGTTCCAGTGGTCCTCCAGGCTGTAGCCGCCGAAGACGACCTCGTCATGAATGAACCGCTTCTGGCCCGTGGCCGCGGCCAGCGCCTCGATGATCGCGGGCAGGTCGTTGCTGTAGGTGAAGCTGTTGCCGATGAAGAGGACGCGCCGGCCGCCCTTCCGGGCCTCCGCGGTTTTTGCATCCTGAGGTGCGTCCTGAGCGGTGCTGCTGCCGAGTCCAAAGAATCTAGCCATGAGGAAGACCGCCACACACGCGCAGAGGACCGTCATGGCCCACCGGAAACGAGAGGATCGCGTCATGAGCGCGGATGATACTACGGGATGCAGGTCAGCCAGCCTCGGCCACCTTGCAGGAAGACGGCTCCGGGCCATCCTTCGGCATCAGCCGGATCTCGAGCTGCCGCGACTGCCCGACCACCCGGACGCCCGGGCAGGTGACCTCGGCGTAACCCTCGGGGGCGGTCGTGACGATGTAGACGCCCCCGGCGAGGCCGCCGAAATCGACCCTGCCCTCGGCGTCGGCGGTCCTCTGCTGGTTGTCCTTGCCGCCGGCCTTGATCAGCGTGATCTGGATCCCGGCCACGGGGCTGCCCTGGGCGTCCACGGCACGGGCGCTGACGTCGCCGTTGGCTTGCGCGGCACCCGCGTGCGCTCCGCCGAGGACCGCCAGAAGGACGAGGGCTGCGGGAAGAAGAGAGAAGCGGAACCTGCCTTCGCTCGACATTCTTGTCTCCTTTCGACTCCCCGCTAGGGTACTACAGCGCCCGCCGCTGGTGCGGATCTCGCCAGGTGTCCTCGCCGCTCTCTTCTAGCGTCGTTGCCAGCGCACCACCCGGGCCGCGGCTCCGATGGGGCGAAGCACCTCGGCTTCGACCGTCCTCTCGCGTCCGGCGTAGATGGCGGTCGCCACGACCTCGTAGCGGCCGGGGGAGAGGAACCGCACCTCGCTGCGCAGCCGGCCCGGGCCGAGGCCGTGCTCCGGAACGCCAGGAAAGTAGGCGTCCGCGCTGATCTCCGCCACGGTCTCGGCCAGGGCGGCGTCGGAGAGCGCGGTCAAGGTGACGGACCGCGCCTCGCGGCGGACGAGCCCCATCCGGAGCTGCAGCGAGGCCGCCACGAGCGCCAGGCCGATCGAGAGCAGGAGAATCGCCATGAGCACGGAGGCCAGCACGAAGCCGGTGTCTCTCTTCACCATGCCGTGCCCAGACCGGCCCCGCGGGGGGCCACCAGAAAGGTCTCGGAGCGCTCCTCGGAGCGCGGGCCGCGCTGTCCCGGCAGGTTGGGGAGCGGTCCGCGCCGGATGGCGCTGCGGTTGTGGCTGAGGGTCACGGCGACCAGCCCGGGCGCGATCGGGGCGCAGCTCCAGCCGGTGACGCCGCGCAGCGCCGGGGCCTCTCCCCGCACCTCGCCGGTCTCGTCCAGGACCGTCCGGCGGAGCTCGTCCCCGACCTTCTGATACACGACCACCCCCGCGGGGTGGCCCTCCAGGAAGAGCGCCGGACCCTCCAGGCCCGGCAGGACCTCGAAGCCGGAGGAGGCCCGCACGTCGCCGCGCAGCCGCGCCGCGACGAGAGGCATGGGCGCGTCGGCCTGCTCGGCCGCGACGTCCGTGAGCATCTGCGCCCCTTCCATCAGCACCTGCGCCGTGAGGGCGAGCGCCAGGCCCATCACGACCAGCGAGATCAGCAGCTCGACGAGGGTGAAGCCGGCTTGGCGGTTCATGGCCGCCACACCAGCGTCTCGACCTGTCTCTCGAACGTCTGGTTGCGGACTTTGTAGACGGCGCGGAGCTCGACCCGGTAGAGACCCGCGGGCCGGGCTTCGGGCTCGACCTCGACCCAGACCACCGGATCCTCCGGAGTCCCCGCGCCGTAGCGCGCGGCTTCGAGGGGGAGGTCGCCGGTGCGCAGGGCTTCGAGCGTGGAGTCGAGGGCGCCCAGGGCGGCCCGTTGGGCGTCGAGCCGGCGCACCGCCCCGGGCTGTCCGAAGAGGAGCGGCAGCCCCATGAGCAGGGCCACGCTCAGCAGGACCAGGGCGACGAGGCTCTCGACGAGGATCGAGCCGCGCTGGGCGCGGGGGGAGAAGGGCAGGGGAGCCGCCGGAGGCATTCCCGGCATTGTACCGGCGGCGCCCCGGGGAACCTACAGACCTGCCATCCGGTTGCGCTCGCGGACCGCGGCCACGATCAGCCAGAGGCCGACGCCGATCAGGAGGACCGGCCAGAGGTCGTAGAGCCACCGCAGGTCGATGTCGACGTACTGCTCCAGCGTGGCGATGATGCCGAGCAGGGTCAGGATGATGCCGGCGATGAGCCCGCCCTGGCCCGCCCGCGGACGCTGCGGCTGGTCGAGCAGCCCGAGGTCCTGGGCGTAGCCGTAGTTGATGAGCATGGCCTGGCGGTAGGCGTCCAGGACGCTGAAGGCCCAGAAGAAGACCAGGGTCATGGGGAAGAACGGTCCGTTGCCGTGGTCGACCATGTTCATCAAGCCGGCCACGATCAGGAACTGGACCAGGCCCCGCAGATAGAGGCCGTTGTAGACGTTGCCCATGCCCGGGAAGCCGGACAGCAGGCCGGCCAGCAGCGGGATCTTGCGATCGAGCGGCGGGCGTTCGGCCGCGGCCAGCGAGGCTGCCGGAGCCGGCGCGGCCAGGGCCGGATTCTCGGGCGGATTCTCAGGATACTGGGGCCAGGAGCTCTCGGCGGGGTTCATCTGACTCTCCTTGTGATCAGGGGTTCGAGGGAACGTAGAGACTGCGAAAGCTCGTCCACCCGGTGATCCAGGCTGCCGAGCGTATCTTTCAGGGAGCGGCGGGTCTCGCCGTACCGTTCGCGGACCGCGTCCTCCCATCCGTCCAGGCGCTCGCGGCCTTCGGACAGGGGTGCGGCGACCATGCGGGACATCCTCTCCGCCGCCTGGCGGCCGAGCTCGACCGGGTTGCCCACGGCGAAGCCCAGCAGGACGGCCATCAGGTAGCTCGCGGCCACGGCGTAGCGCGAGGTGCGGACCCACGCCGGCAGCGATCGCGGTTTCTGGCTCCGGAGGGGGCGGCGGGCCAGCCCTCGAAGGCGGTCCCGCAGCGGGTCGGGCAGCGGAGCCTGGGGCAGCGGCAGCCGGGGCCCCGGGGTGGTGGCACCGGGGATGGCGCGCAGCTTCGAGCGCAGCCGGGCCGGCAGCGGGATCTTGGTGGCGGCCCTCTCCATGGCCGCGGCGTAGGCGGCGCAGGCCGGGCAGCTCCGGCGGTGCGGATCGTCGAGCGCGAGCTCGGTCCGGAAGCGGCGGCAAGCCGGCTTCAGCATGGCGACACCTCCAGGACCGGTCTGGCGTCAGGCTCGGTCCAGCGGGAGCGGAAGCGGGCCTGGACGCGGTCCGCCACCTCCAGGCGGGCGCGGTGAAGCCGCGACTTCACGGTCCCCAGGGGGATGTCCAGAGAGGCCGAGACCTCCTCCAGGCTCCAGCCCTGGAGGTCGCGCAGCAGCACCACCTCGGCCAGATCCTCGGGCATCTCGCGGAGCGCCGCGTGCACGGCCTCGATCTCCTCCCGCCATTGCGCGCGGGCCTGGACGTCGTCCCCGCCCGGGGTGTGGGCGAGGATCTCGTCCGACACCCACACCGAGCGCCGTTCCTGGCGCGTGCGGCGGTAGTGGTCGATGCACAGGTTGCGCGACAGGCGCAGGGCCCAGGAGGCGAGAGGGCAGTCGCCCCGGTACTGGCGCAGGCTCTGGTGGAGCCGCAGGAAGATCTCCTGCGTCAGGTCCTCGGCCTCCTCCCGCGAGCCCGCGAAGTGGAGGGCCAGGTTGTAGAGCCTGCCGCCGTACAGGTCGATCAGCTCGTCCCACGCATCCGCCTGGCCCGCGGCGGCGCGGCGGGCCAGGAGCAGGTCGGAGGACGGGACGGGAGCGATCATCGAATCTTCTCTTCTCTCCCTAAGACGAGAGCGGGCGGGAAAAGGTTCGGAGAGATGTTGTAGCCTGAAACCCGGAGGAGGTCCATATGACTCGCGCCGCGCTCCCTCTCGCGCTTCTCCTGGCCGCCGCGCCGCTCGCGGCGACCGTGCCCGCCGGGTTCACCGACAGCCTGATCGCGACGGTCGGAAGCCCGACGGCCCTGGCCTTCACCCCCGACGGCCGGCTGCTGATCACCACCCAACCCGGGGCGCTGCGGATCGTCCAGGGCGGGACGCTGCTGCCGACGCCTGCCCTGACCTTTCCGGCGAGCTCCATCTGCAACGCTTCCGAGCAGGGGCTCCTCGGAGTGGCGGTCGATCCCGGCTTCGCGGC
>JBJMGZ010000449.1:0-9714 GCA_045807605.1 Thermoanaerobaculia bacterium
ATTTTTGGAACGATGTGGACCACTGGAGATCCTGAGATGCGCACCGTGACATTGGAGGTCTCATCCCGGAAAGCGACCAACCGCCGCCTGCTCCGCGCCTTCGAAGGACAGGCGCAAGGAGAATTCATCAGCTTTGAAACGCCGGCGCTCTTGTTCAAGGTGCTGACCCAAAAGCGTTGGGAGCTGCTCTCGGTGCTGACGGGCGCCGGGCCGGTGACGCTGCGCGAAGCGGCCCGGCGTGTTGACCGGGACGTCAAGGCGGTGCACGGCGACGTCCATGCCTTGCTCGACGCGGGAATCCTTCAAAAGACAGAAGAGGGTCGAATCGTCTTCCCGTTCGACGCCGTACACGTCGACTTCATGCTGAGGGCAGCCTGACCAGCCAGCCCTCGCCCTCCTGGATCGGATACACTGCCGCCTTCTGCCGGGGGCCTCTGCCCCCATGGGAACGACTATGCGAAAGACCTTTCAGGAGCTCATCCTCAAGCTGTCCGAATTCTGGGCGCGGGAGGGGTGCGTCCTCCAGCAGCCCCTGGACCTCGAGGTCGGGGCCGGCACCATGCACCCGGACACCTTTCTCCGCGTGCTCGGTCCCGAGCCCTGGCGGGTGGCGTACGTCCAGCCCTCCCGCCGGCCCGCCGACGGCCGCTATGGCGACAATCCGTTCCGCCTGGGCAAGCACCACCAGTTCCAGGTGATCCTGAAGCCCTCTCCCCTCGACGTGCAGCGGCTCTATGTCCGCAGCCTGGAGGCGATCGGGCTCGACCTGACCAACCACGACCTGCGCTTCGAGGAGGACAACTGGGAGGCGCCCACGCTCGGCGCCTGGGGCGTGGGCTGGCAGGTCATGCTCGACGGCATGGAGATCACCCAGTTCACCTACTTCCAGCAGGCGGGCGGCCTGGAGCTCAAACCCATCAGCGCCGAGATCACCTACGGCCTGGAACGGCTGACGATGTTTCTCTCGCTCTCCCGGAACATCTATGACATCGAGTGGGTCGAGGGGCTTGCGTACGGACAGGTTCGTCACCAGGAGGAGGTCGAGCTCTCGAAATACTACTTCGAGGTGGCGGACGTGACATTCCTCCAGCAGCAGTTCGAGGGCTACGAGCGTGAGGCCGGACGCTGCCTGGAGGCCGGGCTCGTGCTGCCCGCCTACGAATGCACCCTCAAGTGCTCGCACTCGTTCAACGTCCTCGACGCCCGCGGCGCGGTGTCGGTCACCGAGCGCGTCGCCCTGATGAAGCGCGTGCGCGACCTGGCCGTGGCGTGCGCCAAGGCCTACGTCGAAAGCCGCGAGAAGCTGGGGTTCCCGCTGCTCGCCCAGGAAATCCCGATCCCGCCGCCGCCGCCGACGACCTTCGAGGAGGTTGCAGATGCCGCGCGGTGAGTACCTGCTGGAAGTCCGCAGCGAGGAGATCCCGGCCCGCATGCTGGAGCCGGGCGTGCGCGAGCTCGCCACCCGGGTGTTCGAGGAGCTGATGGCGCGCGGCCTGGGTCCGCGCGAGGTGGAAACGGGCTATTCGCCGCGCCGGCTGGTGCTCATCCTGAACGGCCTGCCGGAGCGCGAACCCGACCGCGAGGAGCAGGTGCTGGGCCCGCCGGTCAGCGCCGCCTTCGCTCCCGACGGCTCGCCGAAGCCGGCGCTCACCGGCTTCGCCAAGCGCGCGGGCGTCGAGCCCGGCGAGCTCTCCCGCGTCAAGACCGACAAGGGGGAGTACCTCGCGGCCGTGAAGAAGACCGCGGGCCGGCCCACGGCCGAGGTGCTGGCGGAGATCGTCCCCCGCATCCTCACCGGGATCTCCTGGGCCAAGACCATGCGGTGGGGGAGCGGCGAGGGTCCCTGGGTGCGGCCGGTGCACGGGGTGGTTTCTCTCCTGGACGGCGAGGTGGTGCCGTTCGATCTGTTCGGCATCCCCGCCGGGGACCGGACCGTCGGCCATCCGACGCTGACGCCCGAGCCGTTCCGGGTGGGCGGCGTGGAGGAGTACCGCCGGGAGCTGGCGGCGCGGTCGCTGGAGGTCCGGCCGGCCGAGCGGCGCCGGGTGCTGCTGGAGACCATGCGCTCTCGGGCCGAGGCGCTCGGCGGCAGGCTCGTCGAGGACGGGCCGCTGCTCGACAAGCTGGCGGCCCTCTGCGAGGTGCCCGGGGTGATGGAAGGCGGCTTCGACAAGGATTTCCTGGAGCTGCCGGCCGAGGTGCTCGCCACGAGCCTGCGCGATCATCAGAGCGCCTTGACTGTCGAAAAACGGGTCGAGTCCCCCAACGGCGGCCATCAGCTCCTGCCGTACTTCCTCACGGTCATGGACCGGCCGGACGATCCGATCGGCCGCACGCGCTCGGGCAACGAGTGGGTGGTGGCCGCGCGGCTCGCGGACGCCCGCTTCTTCTACGGCGAGGACCGGCGCGCCGGGCTCGCCCATCGCGCGGAGCAGCTCGAGCGCCTGACGTTCCAGGAGCGGCTCGGGAGCTACGCGGACAAGACCTCGCGCCTGGTGGCTCTCGCCACGTCGATCTGCGACCTGCTCGGCTGCGAGGCGCCGCAGGCGAGTCAGTCGGCGGGGGCGGCCCGGCTGCTCAAGGTGGACCTGGCGACCGAGATGGTCAAGGAGTTCACCTCGCTCCAGGGAATCATGGGCGGCATCTACGCCCGCGGGGAGGGGCAGCCCGAGGAGGTCTGGCAGGCGGTCTACGATCAGTACATGCCGGCTTCCACCGAGGACCGCATCCCCCGCGGCCGGATCGGGCAGGTGGTGGGCCTCGCCGACCGCATGGACACGCTGGTGGGCATCTTCGGGCTGGGCCTGATCCCCACGGGAAGCCGGGACCCGTTCGGCCTGCGGCGCGCGGCCCAGGGCGCGGTGCGCATCGCGCTCGAAGGCGGGCTGCCGCTCGACCTGGAGGAGGTGGCGGCGCGGGCCGCGGTGCTCTACGGCGACCGGCTGACGCGGAGCGCCGAGCAGATCCTGGACGACCTGCGGCCGTTCCTCCACGACCGGGTGCGCTACGTGCTCGGCCTCGCCGGCTACGCCTACGACGAGATCGAGGCGGCGCTGGCAGCTGGCGGCGATACCGGTGGCAGCTTGCCGGATCTGAAAGCACGGGTGGATGCCCTGCACCAGGTGCGCGAGGACGCCAACTTCCTGACGGTCGTGCTCGCGGCCAAGCGGATCGTGAACATCCTGAAGGACGCTCCGGAAGAGCAGCTCGACGAGCAGTTTTTCACTCAACCGGCCGAGCGCGATCTCTACGCGGCCTTCCAGGGTCTGCGCTCGGAGGTGGAGGAGGCCGCGTCGGCAGGCGACTACGAGCGCTGCCTGCGGCGCATCGCCGATCTCGCGCCGGTGCTCGACCGCTTCTTCGTGGACGTCCTGGTCATGGATCCCGATCCGCGGGTGAAGGCCAACCGGATCGCGCTGCTCCAGGCGATCCACCGCACCGTCTCGCGCACCGCGAAGCTGACCGAGGTGGTGGTGGACAAGGCGGAGGCACGGCATCGAGCGGCGGGGGCCGGGGGGTAGGGGCACGGACACACGGACGAACACGGACTCACATGGACGATCACGGACCTGGCGACTACCGGTCAGGCTGCCGGCAGTCGCAAGGTCCGTGTAGGTCCGTGATCGTCCGTGTCAGTCCGTGTATCCGTGCGCACCTCCCACCCCGCCGGGCGGCACGATGCCGGGCGGTTCGCTCTACAATCGGCCTCGCACCAATCCGGGAGGAGTGACGACATGCCCAAGTACATCTACGCGTTCGGGGGTGGATCGGCCGAGGGGGAGGGGAGCCAGAAGGACCTGCTGGGAGGGAAGGGGGCCGGTCTCGCCGAGATGAGCCGCCTGGGAGTCCCGATGCCCCCGGGGTTCACGATCACCACCGAGGTCTGCAAGCACTACCAGGATCACGGCAAGTCCTATCCCGACGGGATGGAGGAGGAGCTCCAGGAGCACCTCCGGCGCCTGGAGGCGCTGCTCGGCCAGCGCTTCGGCGATCCCTCCGATCCGCTGCTCGTCTCCGTCCGCTCGGGCGCGGCCCGGTCCATGCCGGGCATGATGGACACCGTCCTCAACCTGGGTTTGAACGACAGGATCGCCGAGTCCTGGATCGCGGCCGGCGCGGACGAGCGCTTCGTGCTCGACGCCTACCGCCGCCTGATCACCATGTACGGCGACGTCGTGCTGGGCGTCGATCACGAGCACTTCGAGAAGATCCTGACCGCGGCCCGCAAGGAGCAGGGGGTCGCGACCGACGCCGAGCTCAGCCCCGGATCCCTGCGCAAGGTCGTGGCCGGCTACCTGGCGCTGGTCGAACGCAACGGCAAGGCGTTCCCGCAGGACCCCATGGAACAGCTCCGCGGCGCCATCCGCGCCGTGTTCGACAGTTGGGACAACAAGCGCGCCCGCGACTACCGGCGCCTCAACAAGATCACCGGCCTGCTCGGCACGGCGGTCAACGTCCAGGCCATGGTGTACGGCAACCGCGGCGCCGACTGCGCCACGGGCGTGGCCTTCACCCGCAACCCCGCGACCGGCGAGCCGCGGGTGTTCGGCGAGTACCTGGTCAACGCCCAGGGCGAGGACGTGGTGGCCGGCATCCGCACGCCGCAGCCGATCCATGCGGACGGAGGGGGGCTGGCGAAGGATTTTCCCCAGGCCTGCCGGGAGCTCGAAGAGGTCTGCGCCCGGCTGGAGAAGCACTTCAAGGACATGCAGGACGTGGAGTTCACGATCCAGCACGACAAGCTCTACATGCTCCAGACCCGCACCGGCAAGCGCACCGGCCCGGCTGCCATCCGCGTCGCCGCCGACATGGTCGAGGAGGGCCTGATCGACTGGCGCGAGGCGCTGGACCGGGTGGAGCCCATGCACCTGCTCCAGGTGCTCGCTCCCGAGTTCGATCTCGAAGAGAAGGAGAAGGCCATCGCCGGCGGCCGGCTCATGGGCCGCGGCCTGCCGGCGGGTCCGGGCGCGGCCTGCGGACGCATAGCTCTCACCGCGGAGCGCGCGGCCGAGATGGCGGTCTCCGGAGGGCCCTCCGGAGGCCCAGTGCTGCTGGTGCGCGCCGAGACCTCGCCGGAGGACGTCGTGGGCATGCACGCCTCGGCGGGCATCCTGACGGCCCGGGGCGGCATGACCTCGCACGCCGCCGTGGTGGCGCGCGGCATGGGCAAGCCCTGCGTGGTGGGCGCGGGCGAGATCGAGGTGGACGAGCACGCGGGCGAGGTCCGGGCGCACGGCCTCGTGCTGCGCGAGGGCGATCAGCTCTCGATCGACGGCACGGCCGGCGAGGTCATCGCCGGCGCGCTGTCGCCCAAGCCCTCGCTGGTCCTCAAGTCGATGCTCGACCGCAGCCATCCCGAGGACTCGCCGCTGGTCGACGCGGTCTACCAGCTCCTGGCCGCGGCCGACGCCGAGCGGCGGCTGGCGATCCGCACCAACGCGGACACTCCGCGCGATGCCGAGGTGGCCGCGGCCCTGGGCGCCGAGGGCATCGGCCTCTGCCGCACCGAGCACATGTTCTTCGACGACGCGCGCATCCCCTGGGTGCGGCGCATGATCCTGGCCGAGGACGCCGAGGCGCGCAAGGAGTCGCTCGCGAAGCTCCTGCCCATGCAGCAGAAGGATTTCGAGGGCATCTTCAAGGCCCTGGCCGGGCTGCCGATCACGGTTCGCCTGCTCGATCCGCCGCTGCACGAGTTCCTGCCGCACGGCGACAAGGCGCTGCAGCGCCTGGCGCAGGAGATGGGGGTGGAGGCTTCCGTGGTGCAGGCCCGCGCCGAGGCGCTGGCCGAGGCCAATCCCATGCTCGGCCACCGCGGCTGCCGGCTCGGCATCACCGCGCCCGAGATCTACGAGATGCAGGTCGAGGCGATCGTGCGCGCGGCCTGCGCCCGGGCCCGCACGGGAGACGAGGTGCGGCCCGAGATCATGCTGCCGCTGGTGGGCACCGAGGAGGAGATGGTGCGCCTGCGCGAGCTCACGGCCGCCACGATCCGGCGGGTGCTGGACGAGGAGAGGACGGGCGAGGAAAAGCTGCAGATCGAGATCCCGATCGGCACGATGATCGAGGTGCCGCGGGCGGCGCTGGTGGCCGACCGCATCGCGCTCCACGCCGACTTCTTCTCCTTCGGCACGAACGACCTCACCCAGATGACCTACGGCTACTCGCGCGACGACTCGGGGCGCTTCCTGCCGCAGTACATCGAGTCGGGCGTGCTCAAGCACGACCCCTTCCAGACCATCGACGAGGAGGGGGTGGGCCAGCTCGTCCGCATGTCCTGCGAGAAGGGCCGGGCCGCGAAGGCGCACCTGCACCTGGGCGTCTGCGGCGAGCACGGCGGCGATCCGGAGTCGATCGACTTCTTCGAGCGCGCAGGGCTCGACTATGTCTCCTGCTCGCCCTATCGGGTGCCGATCGCGCGCCTGGCCGCGGCGCGGGCGAGCCTGAAGCGGCAGTCCGGGGAGAGCAAGGCAAAGAGCTTGCAAGAACAACCGTCGGCCGCAACGATCGCCGGGGTGGGGGTGACGGTCTGAAAAGCGGAGGGCTGCAAGGATGCCGGAGCTGATCCAGGAGTACTCGTTCGTGTACCGGGACGACGCGGGGACGCCGTACGTCCTCAGGGCCTGGGGGGATTCCAGGAGCGATGGCACCTGGGAGGGATGGCTGGAGTTCACCCCGGCCGACGGCGTGGGGAGAGAGCGGCGCACCGGCCGGGAGACCACCCAGCCCAACCGCGATGCCGTCGTCTACTGGGCGTCCGGCCTCGAGCCCATCTATTTCGAAGGGGCGTTCACCCGGGCCTCGTAGCCCGGGTCATCTGACAGGAGCCCGTCTGCGTAGAGACGAGATGGAGGTCCGGACGTCCGGGCGCCTCCCTCGTCAGGGCGTGGCCGCGGGCTGCGCCCTCTTTTTTCAGGGCGCGATCTCTCCGAAATCCCGGTACACCGGGTGCGCGCCGGGCTCTGCCGGCCGGTTCCCGGGGCGCACCAGCATGCCGGTGCGCATCCCGGCCCCGGCCGCGGCGTCGAGCTCCTCCCGCACGTCGCTCAGGAACAGGATCTCCCCGGCAGGCAGGGCGTACGCCTGGGCGATCGCGGCATAGGAGGCCGCTTCCCTCTTTGGTCCCGTCGTGGTGTCGTGATAGCCCTCGAAGAGAGGCGTGAGGTCGCCGGCCTCGGTGTGGGCGAAGAGGAGCTTCTGGGCATGCACGCTGCCGGAGGAGAAGATCCGCAGGCGGAGCCCTGCCGATTTCCAGGCCGCGAGCGCCGGGGGCACGTCGGGGAAGACATGGCTGCTCAGCTCGCCCATGCGGTAGCCCTCCTCCCAGATCACTCCCTGGAGCAGCTTCAAGCCGGTCGACTTGCGGTCCTCGGCCATCAGGCGGCGGGCGTAGTCCGCGCCATTGCCGAAAGGGGGAAGGCCCGGCTCCCTGGCGTGCTCCCGCCGCAGGCGGGCGAGCGCCTCGGCCAGCTCCGGGCCAGGGTCGGGCTGCGAGCAGTACTCGTCCAGGCGGGCGGCGGCGTAGGGGAAGAGGACGTCGTAGACGAAGGAGATCGAGGTGGTCGTGCCCTCGATGTCCGTCAGGACGGCCCGGGTCTCTCTCGCCACCTACAGGCCCTGGGCCGGGATGTAGGACGGGCCGAAGCAGAGCTTCTGGAACTTCGCGTCCTCGCCCTACTCGGTGTAGTGAGGCGTCAAGCCCGACTGGTCCTGGAACAGCCGGATGGCGCGGATGGTCTTGTCCGTGCACAGGTCGAACCAGTGATGAGTGCCGCGCGGCACGCGGATCATGTCGCCCTTGACCACCTCGAGGCTGAACGTCGGTCCTTCCGGGGGATGGATGTGGAACAGGCCGCGGCCGTGGACGATGAAGCGCACCTCGTCCTCGTCGTGCCAGTGCTCCTTGCTGAACCGGTTGAGCATGGCGTCCAGACCCGGCGTCGTGGGCCTGACGTTGATCACGTCCGCCGTGACATAGCCGCCCTCGGCCATCAGCTTCCGGATCGGACCCTTGTACGCGTCGAGGATCTCTTGGTCGCCCGCGTCCTCGGGCAGCGCATCCGTGCCCTCGAACCTGGAGTACCAGATGCCGACTCCGGCGAGGAAGTTGGAGATCTCCTGGGGGTCCTCGACGACTCTCTTTTCCTGGGGGAACGTCAATGTGGCCATGACTGCTGCTCCTCGCGCGGCAACGCATCCGCGCCCTCGCAGTGTAGCATCGCTACAACATGGAAGACCCCCGCGAAGCGCTGGCCGGCGTCGCCCGGCACTTCTACCAACAGGGCTGGATGATGGGGACGGCCGGCAACCTCTCCCTGCGCCTGCCCGACGGCACCTTCTGGATCACGGCGAGCGGCAAGACCAAGGGACGGCTGGCCGCCGCGGACTTCCTGCGCATCGCGCCCGGCGGCGAGGTCCTGGAGAGGGGGAGGCCGGACGACCGGCCGTCGGCCGAGACCAGCCTGCACGACTCCATCTACCGGCTCTTCCCCGCGGCCGGGGCCTGCTTCCATGTGCACTCGATCCCCGGCAACGTCGCCGCCCGTCTGGCCGAGGGGGACACCCTCCGCCTGCCGCCGCTGGAGATGTTGAAGGGCCTGGGGATCTGGGAGCAGGACCCGGACGTCTCCCTGGCCGTCCTGCCGAACCATCTCCACGTTCCGCGGATCGCCAAGGAGATGGAGGCCCGCTTCGCAGCCGCTCCGCCCCGGGTCCCGGGATTCCTGATCCGCGACCACGGCCTGACCGCCTGGGGCCGTGACGCCGTTACCGCTCTGAACCACGTGGAGCTCTTCGAGTACCTCTTCGGCTACATCGCCGCCGCCCGAGTCGCCCGCCTCGACGTCTGAGCCCGCACCGGCCCGGTCCTTGCACCTGTCTCCGGATGGATGCGGAGAGAAGGACTTCATAGGAGCTCGATGACCATGGACGATTCAGAACGCAGCTACGGTTACAGCAAGGACATCTACCACGGATCGCGCGGGGCGGGCGGGCACTACGACGGTCCGACCGGCGATCCGGAGCGCAGCTATGAATACGGCCCCGAGGGCGGCGGCTTCTCGGATTCCGAGGACGTGGAGATCAGCCCCGAGGAGGCGGCGATCCACGTCGAGGACACCGGATTGAACCGCTCGGGAGGGGACGAACGGGACGACCATTACGATCACGACCGCGGCAGCAGCTACGCCGGCGGGGAGTCGTTCACCTGGGAGAACGAGGGCGAGGAGGAAGTCGCACCCGGGAGCGGCGAAGCCTCGCCGGGGAAGTCGCGCAAGGGGTAGGTCCTCTCCCCCGCGAAGCGGGGGCCTGCCTCTCGGGCCGCGGTACGGAGGGCATGGACGGGAGCAGTCTGCACCGTGGTTCGAGATCTTGTCGCCCGCAGAGTGTCGGTCGAAGCCGGAAATTTGTTCCGCCTGTAGAATCCCCGGCATGGCCCGCATTCATCTTCTTCCGGATCACCTGGTCAGCCAGATCGCGGCCGGCGAGGTGGTGGAGCGGCCGGCATCGGTGGTCAAGGAGTTGGTGGAGAATGCGCTCGACGCCGGCGCGCGGGAGCTGGAGATCCACCTGGAGAGCGGCGGGCGGCAGCGCATCTCGGTCGCGGACGACGGCTCGGGCATGGGACGGGACGACGCCCTCCTCGCCTTCGACCGCCATGCCACCAGCAAGATCGAGAGCTTCGAGGACCTGGAGCGGGTCGCCACCCTTGGGTTC
>JBJMGZ010000450.1:0-3269 GCA_045807605.1 Thermoanaerobaculia bacterium
CCTCTCCCGCGCAGCGGGGGAGGGTCGGGGAGGGGGTCTTCAGACCATCCGCACGAGCCCCGTCGCCCATTCCCCTCATGGAAGAGAGGACCGGCTTCATCCACGAGCCCGCTGGAGCCGCTCAACCCGCCGACCCTCCCCCGCTTCGCGGGAGAGGGAGCCCCCGCCCGCGGTGTCAGCGGCTTTAAGGGCGAGCATCAGCGCCCCGGTCCCCGCACATCCACCACCCCCCTCACCCCGGCCAGAAACGCCGGCACGATCTTCAAGACCTCCTCTCGCGTCACCGCACGCACCTCCCGCTCCCACTCGGCATCCGTGAGCAGCCGGCCGCGCTCGATCCACTCGCGGGCGTAGGCGGCGGAGATCTCTTCGTTGCTCATGGGCGCGGTCAGGCGGCGGCCGATCAGGTGCTGGCGGGCTTCTTCCACCTCGGCTTCGTTGGGGTGGTGCTCGCGGAGGGCATCGAGGAGGTCGAAGAAGAGAGCACGGGTTTCGTCCAGCTTGTCGGGGTTGACCCCGGCGAGGATGGAGAGCCAGCCGGTGCGGCCGTCGGAGCGATAGGCGGTGCCCAGGTAGTAGAGCAGGCCGCGGCGGGCGATCAGCTCCTTGCCCAGCCTCCCTTCGTAGTCGTGGGCCATGACGTAGAGGAGCATCCGCCAGGCGAGCGGCGAGGAGGTCACGGGCACGGCATAGCCGATCTGGGACTGGGCCTTGCCGGGGAGCGCCACCCGCACCTCGGGTTGGCGGACGCGGAGGTCGAGCGGCGGGAGGGGGCGCAGCGGGGGGAGGTTGGAGAAGGCGGTCTCCAGGAGCTGGAGGGCCTCGTCCTCGTCCAGATCTCCAACAGCCACGACGACGGCGGGTACGGCCGGCCTTAATGTAGGGGAGGGGTTTACCCCCTCCCGGACGGGGGCAAGCCCCGCCCCTACATCCAGAGCTTCCTGCAACTTGCGGTCTAGGCGGGTCTCGGGATCTTCCGACTCCTCTGGCGGCAGCGCAGGCTCGACGGTGTCGAGCGCCCGCCGGAAGTCCGCGGCGGCTTCGGCCAGCTCTCCGGTCCGGAACCGGTGGGTCAGCGAGGTGTGCCGCCAGGAGGGCTCATCGACGGCAACTTCCGCGGTCTCTGGGAAGCTGAGAGAGTCTCCGGACACCACCACCCGCAGGATGCCTGCCGGCACTCGGGCAACCCGGCGCACGATCAGCGCGGTCCCGTTCGGGAGGGTCTTCACCCGGGGCTCGGACGGCCGGGTGGGGAGGGCCGGCACAAACTTCCCCTCGGGGAGCACCGCCGCAGCCGTCGACGGGGGCGCCGTGGGCGGCGGGACCGGGTGCACCCAGCCGATCGTCCGCTGATACGGCTGAAGCCGGGCCGCGGCGGTGCGCTGGATGTTTTCAGGAGTCACCGCGGCCACCAGATCGGGCAGCCGCTTCAGCACCGGGAAGGCGCCGATCCCTTCGTAGAACGCCATCTGGTGGGCGGCGTCCTCGGAGGTCTCGACGTCCAGCTCCAACTCGGTCAGCAGGGCTCGGCGGACCCTTTCGAGCTCGCCCGCAGGCACCGGACGGTCCCGCAGCGCCGCGATGCGTTCCTCGATCGCCTTTTCCACCTCCGGACCGCCGCTTCCCCTCAGGCTGAAGAGATAGGGCTGGGCTGTCGGGGCGAAGACGGAGGCGATCTCGTCGGCGACGCCGTAGAGGCGCGAGCCCGGACGGGCGGGGATGGGATCGCCGTCCTGGCGGAAGCTGGCCCCGGTGGAGCCGGTCAGGAGCGCCTGGATCAGGAGGAAGGCCGGAAAGTCGGGGTCCGAGGCGGCCGGCGCCCGGTAGGAGATCTGGAACCAGCCTCCGCCTCCGGGGACCTCCACGCGGCGCTCTCCCTGCTGCGGCGGCTCCATGGTGCGGGGGAGGGGAGTGGCTTCGCCTCCCGGGAGGCTGCCGAAGACCTTCCGGACGAGCGCCAGCGCCTCGGATGCCTTCACGTCCCCGGCGATCGCGAGCACGGCGTTGGCCGGGTTGTAGTGCCGATGGTAGAAGGCGGCCACATCCGCGTGGGTGATGCGCTCCACGTCGCTGGTCCAGCCGATCACGTTCTGGCGGTAGGGGTGCTCCGTGAAGGAGACCGCCGCGACCGCGTCGTGGAGCACGCTCGCCGGATCGTTCTCGTAGCCGTGCAGCTCGGTCAGGACCGCGCCGCGCTCGGCTTCCAGCTCGGCCGCGGGGAGGAGCAGCCGGCTCATGCGGTCGGCCTGGATGTCGAGGATGAGCGCCAGCCGCTCCCGGGGCACGGTCTCGAAGTAGGTGGTCTGGTCGATCCAGGTATAGCCGTGCCATTCGCCGCCCACGGCGTAGATGCGGCTCACGACATCGGTGCCGGGGAAGCGCTCCGTGGCGCGGAAGGCCATGTGCTCCACGAAGTGGGCGAGCCCGGTGGCGCCCGTGCACTCGGTGCGGCCTCCGACCTTGTAGAGGACCTGCGTGCTGACGATCGGCAGCGTGGGGTCTTCCAGGACCATCACGGTGAGGCCGTTGGGCAGCCGCTCGACGATGGCTCCGTCGAGCCGGCCGGCGACGAGCGGAGCGGCGGCGAACAGGAAGACGGCCAGCAGCCGGGGTGCCAGGCGCATGAGGTGGCCGAAGCCTAGCACCCCCTGGCATCCCATTTGCCACAGAAATCCCTCATGGAAACCCTGCCCTCCCCACACCTGACCCATCCGGGCTTGCTGATCGCGATCGGCGGGGCCGAGGACAAGACGCGGGAGCGCGTGATCCTGCGCTATTTCCTGGAGACCGCGGGCGGCCCGGACGCCAACCTCGTCGTGCTCGCCACGGCCTCCGAGGTGCCGGAGACCGGCGATCGCTATGCCGAGATCTTCTACACCCTGAGGGCCGAAACCGTCGAGGTTCTCAAGATCGAGAACCGGCAGGACGCCCTCGACGCCGGCCAGGACATGCTCGACCTGCTGGAGTTCGCGACCGGCCTGTTCATCACCGGCGGCAGCCAGCTCAAGCTCTCCTCGGCCCTGGGCGGGACGCCGCTCGCCGCGGCCATCCGCCGCCGCCACCAGGAGGGGATGGTGGTGGCCGGCACCAGCGCCGGCGCGAGCCTGCTGGCCGAGCACATGATCGCCCTCGGCGACAGCGGCTCCACCCCCCGCCGGCGCCTGGTCCACCTCGCCAAGGGGCTGGGCCTCGCTCCGGACCTCATGATCGACCAGCACTTCCGGCGCCGCGACCGCCTGGGGCGCCTGCTCACCGCCCTCTCCTACAAC
>JBJMGZ010000451.1:0-3844 GCA_045807605.1 Thermoanaerobaculia bacterium
GCGCTCGATCCCTTCCTGCACGATCTGGACACAAGCTCTGCCGGCCTCCTCCTCCACCTGCTGCGCTGCGAAGCGTGCGCGGCGCACGCCCTCGGCTCCTTGGCGCCGCCGGAGCAGGCCCGGGGGCTTCTGAGCCTGCGCCGCGACGCCGCACCCGTCGACTACTCCTCCCTCTGGGAGCGGATCGAGGAGACGAGCCGCAGGGCCGCGGTCCGCTTGCGGGAGGAGCGCTCCGAGGCCGAGCCCCTGCTGCGGGGCCTTCTGCGCCGGCCCCAGGCGGAGCGGCTGCAGCTCGTCCGCCGCAGCTCGCGCCACCGCTCCTGGGCGCTGGCGGACCTCCTGCTCGATGAGGCGCGGAGCCAGCCTCCGGAGCGCCGCGAGGAGCTGGCGCGACTGGTCCTCGCCATGGGCGCCGAGGGGCTTCAGGCGCACGCCGAGCGCGTGGTGGCCGACCTCCTGGCCGCGGCGGAGGGCGAGGTGGCGGAGTCGCTCCGGCTGCGCGGCGAGCTGTCCGAGGCCGAGACCGCGTTCCGGCGGGCCGCCCGGCTCCTCCACGGCTCGGCGGACACGCTCGGGCGCGCCACCTTCTGCCACCTGCTCGCCGCCCTGCGCCGGGACGAAGGCCGGACCGACGAGGCCTTCGCCCTTCTCGTGCGGGCGGCCGAGCTGCTGGAGGACTCCGGCAACCGCAACGCCCGCTCCGCCGTGCTGGTCGAGCTGGGCTTCCTTGCGCTCGACCGCGGAGAGCCGGAGAGGGCCCTCGCCGCCTTCGACGATGCCGGAGCGCAGGGCCGGAACCTTTCTGCCGACCTGGCCTGCCGGATCGCGAGCGGCATCGCCCTGGCGCTCGCGTTCGAGGGCCGCTTCGAGGAGGCGCTCTTCACGCTGGAGGCGATCCGGGACCATTACGGCTGGACGCCGAACACCCGGGAGGGCCTCCGGCTCCTGGCGCTCGAAGGGCGCCTCGCGCTCTCCCTGGAGCAGGGCGACCGCGCGAAAAAGGCGCTCACGACCGCTTTCCACGGTTTCGTGCAGCTCGGGGAGCCGTATGACGCGGTGCTCGCCGCGGTCCATCTCGCCCGCGCGCTGCTCAGGGGCGGCACTCCGCGCAAGGAGGTACGGCAGCTCGCCCACCAGATGCAGCCGCTCCTGGCCGCGCCGAAGATCCCCGAGCTCGCCCGGCCGGCCCTGGCCTCCTTCGTCAAGGCCGCGGCGGCGAGCGGACCGCTCAACCCGGACCGGCTGCGGCAACTGGCCGAGCTGCTCGAGAGACCGGGCGCGATCCCGGCGGAGGTGAGCCATGGAACCCGACGACGAACCGACGGAGGATCTGCATGACGCGCTCTGGAAAGCCGGATGCACCGAAAGGGAGACCATCCAGGAAGACGCAGAGGAGCGAGCTCCGGTCGGCCCACCTCGCCGTCGATCCGGAGTGGAGATATCTGACGCCGGTGAGGGAGTCGGCCCTGAGTTATCTACCCGGTGAGATCGCTTCCATCGTTCAGAGCCTGTCGTCCTGGGTGCTCGACAGCTACGTCGATGGGCTCACCGCGAACCAGCGTACCTTCCGCGGCTCGTGGCCGAAGATGCAGCTACGGGCGGCCATGCTCGATCTCCGGCATACGGCCCGCTGGCTGGCGATCGCGGCGGAGTCGGCGAGCGCTTCCGATCTGAGGTCCGACGTTCGGCTCGCGGGTCTTGCCGATGAGCTCGCGCTGGCGGTGGAGCGCTTCGCCGGCCTGATCGACGAGCAGATCAAGGGTGTGGGACGCGGCCGATCCTCAGGCGGGCGGTCGTGATGTTCGAGCATCTCGGTGCGTCGTTGAGGCTTTTGAGAGAGCAGGCGGGGCTGAGCCAGACCCGGGCTGCCCGCGAGGCGGGGATGGGCAAGAGCCAGCTTTCCAAGTATGAGAATGGCAAGGAGCTTCCGAAGCTCGATTCCCTGGCGAGACTCCTCCGGGCACTGGGTGTCCGGCCGCTCTGGCTGTTCTATATCGCCGACGTGCTCGGCAGCCCGGGGCGGGGAGATTCGGTCCCCGCTCATGCCCTTCTGCAAGCGGGCGCGAGCCCTTTCCTCCATCCGGAGGAGGAGGCTGCCTTCAGAAGCCTCTTCGATCAGCTCCTCGGCTTCTACAGGCACTCCATCGAAGCGCGGGTGCTGACCGCAGCTCGGAAACCTACCGCTGCACCACCTGGAACGGCAGCGAGCTGAGCTCCTTCTGGCCGGTCGAGGGGTTGGTCACTCCCACCTGGAGGACGTAATCCCCGGCCGCGAGGCCGGTGGGCTCGAAGGTGGCGAGGAGCTTGTCCACGCCGGAGATGCCGGTCGTGGTGCGCTCCACCTGGGCGATCCGGCCTCCGGGCAGGGCCTTGCCGTCCGCTCCGGTGACCTGGACGTCGACCGCCACGGTGCCGGGGGCGAGGTTGTAGGCGACCAGGCAGAGGCGGGCGTGGGCCTCGGCCTTGAGCATCGGCTTCGCCGACGGGACGTAGGGCTCGCCGTTGACCGTGAACGGGTAGACCACCGACTGGCGGCCCGACACCTCGGAGCTCTCCCGCACCAGCACCCAGCTCCGCTGCTCCTCCATGAAGAACGGCGGCAGCAGCACCGGCTCGCCCGCGGTGTAGGCCGGCACCTGCACCGGCACCATGGTCACCACCGTGCGGCCGGTGTCGGCGTTGCGCACCAGCACCCGCACCCGGTAGTCGCCCGGCGGCAGGTCGAAGTGGCCGTAGTACTTGATGCCGCCTGCCTGCAACCCCTGCCGGCCGCGGCCGATCTCGAGCGACACCACCTCGGAGAAGTAGTCCAGCATCGTCCCCAGGTGGTCGTTGACGTAGCCGTAGAACTCGACGTTCAGCCGGTCGCCGCTGTGGCCGTCCAGGAGCTTGCGCCCCGGCACCTCGATGATCACCGGCACGTAGGACATCTTCTCGCTGGAGCGGAACGGCGCCACCAGGAGGTTCAGATCGAGATCCCGCTTCGGCGCCGCGCTCATGATTCCGCTCGACGCGAGCAGGCTCTTCTCCAGCGGGTCCAGCTCCTTGAACGGCCGCGGCTCGTAATAGCCGACCCGGTGCGAGAGGCGGGCGCCCGGGGGCAGCTTCGCCTTGACGCGCAGCCGGTGATACGAGCCGTCGAGCTTCAAGTCCGAGCGCTCGAAGGTCAGGAGATAGGTGACGCTGGTGCGCTCCAGGACGCTGTCGAGCTGAGAGCCCAGGTTGTTGGTGTCCTTGAACAGCTCGCCGCCGGTCTCGTTGGCGATGTAGAAGAGCGCCTCCTGGCCGCCGCTGCGGGGGCGCCCGCCGGCCGACTCCGCCGTGGTCCGCAGACCGCCGATGTCCACCGCCTGGATCACGCAGTCGGCGCGCTTGAACTCCTCCAGCATGCGGTTGACGTCCCCCTGCAGCTCGGTGTTGCCGTAGCGCTGGTCGCTGTCGCTCATCCAGACGCGGCCGCGGAAGGCGTTGGTCTCGTCGGTCCGGGCCTCGTCCTCGGTGGTGTCGGAGCGGCCCATCAGGAGCCGGCTGTCGAAGCCCTCGGAGAAGAGCACGACGTGCTTGCGTCCGGCCACGGAGTTGAGGGTCTTCGCCATGGCGCTCAGGGCCTTGGTGAAGGTGGTGATGCGGCTGCGCTCGAAGTTGCGCTCGTCGCGCTCGGCGACGCTGGTGATGGACTGCATGTACTCGATCGCGGCCTGGTCCTCCTGCGCCTTGAGGTCCGGCCCGCGGCCGGTGCTCGTGGCGAGGTCGAGCTGCGCCGAGATCGGCGGCTCGACCAGGAACCGCAGGGGGTCCTGCTTGAAGCCCTCCCTGTACCCGCGCTGCATGCCGAGCGTGTCGA
>JBJMGZ010000452.1:0-6245 GCA_045807605.1 Thermoanaerobaculia bacterium
GAGGCATGGTGAAAGGAAACTTCAGCGTCCCCTCTCAAGGGAAGCCTTGAATTCTTGCCAGAGCTCCAATTCTTCCTCCGTGGGAGGAACAGCCATCTGTTCACGGAGCATCTCGATAAAGCGCCTCCTCTTGACCATCTCCTCTTCGGAGGCGGGTGTCATCACGTTGTCTCTTTCCTTGCGAATGACCGCTCGTCTTGACATGGTTCGCGACCCCTCCTCCCGGATCAGGTTGCGGGAACCCGCGTTCCCTCGCGGGCACCCGTACCTTCCTCAGAGTATAACCGCTCCACGCGCATCCGCAACAGGCCAGCCACCGTTCATTTCCGGACACCCCGCCCGAACCCGGACGCTTCCGCAGCCGTCCCGATTCCCTAAATCGTCGCAATATCAATCACTTAGCCCATGGCACGGGCCGTGCTCCCTCAGGTCCCCGACCGAGGGAGAACGCACATGGACCGTGAACTGGATCAGAGCTTTCAGCGGCGCCGGATCGGACGCCGATTGGCTTGGGGAGCCGCCTCCCTGGGCTTGCTCGTGGCCGTCCTCGTGCTGCTGCCCGGGTGGCTGCGGCCTTCCGTGGAGCGCGACCGGATCCGGACGGGCCGGGTGGACCGGGGACCCATCGAGGGGATCGTCGAGGCTTCCGGCACCGTCATCCCCGCTTTCGAGGGCGTGCTGTCGAGCCCGGTCGACGCCCGCGTCGAGAAGATCCTCAAGCGGCCGGGCGAGACCGTGCGCGCTGGCGACGAGATCCTGCGGCTCGATACGTCGCAATACCGGCTGGCTCTCGAAACCATCGAGGACAACCTGGCCAAGAAGGTCAACGAGCAGGAGCAGGTCCGCCTCGCCCTCGACAAGAGCCTGCGCGACCTGCGCGGCCGCATCGAGTCCAGCCGGCTCGACGCCGAGGCCGCCGAGTACCGCGCCGAGCAGAACCGTAAGCTCAGGAAGGACGGCCTCGTCTCCGAGCAGAACCTGAAGGCTTCGGAGGTCGAGGCGAAGAAGGCGCGCATCGAGCTCTCCCAACTGGAGGAATCGGTCGAGGACGAGCGGCGCGCGTCCCAGGCCCGAGTACAGGGGCTCGGGCTCGACCTCCAGACCCTGGTCAAGGAGCGCGCGGGCGCCCTGCGCCAGCTCGAGCTCGCCACCACCCGCTCGGACCGCGCCGGCGTCCTCACCTGGGTCATCCCCCAGGAGGGCGCCACCATCCGCAACGGCGAGGTCATCGCCCGCATCGCCGACCTCGACTCCTTCCGGGTCGAGGCCACGGTGTCGGATGTCCACTCCTCCCGCCTCTCCCCCGGACTGCCCGTGCGGGTCATGATCGACGGCCAGCCTCTGTCGGGCCGGCTCGCCACCGTCTATCCCACGATCGAGAACGGCGCGGTCAAGTTCGCCGTGGACTTGGACGACGCCCGCCATCCCAAGCTGCGCAACGCGCTGCGGCTGGATGTGCTGGTGGTCACGGCCTCCCGGGCCGGCGCGCTGCGGGTGCCCAAGGGACCGTTCTCGAAGGGCGGCGCGGTGGAACCGGTGTTCGTGGTGGATGGGGACCATGCGGTCCGCCGGACCGTGCGTTTCGGCGTCACCGGGTACGACCATTACGAGGTCCTCGACGGCCTTGCGGAAGGAGAGGAAGTGATCCTCTCCGACATGAGCGATTACGTTCACCTGCAGCAGGTGAGCCTCAAATAATCAGGAGAGAACCATGATCCATTTGGACCAGGTCAGCAAGATGTACCGCACCGACCGCATCGAGACCACCGCGCTCGACAACATCAACCTGGCGGTCGAGAAGGGGGAATTCGTTTCGATCATGGGTCCCTCGGGCTGCGGCAAGAGCACGCTGCTCAACCTGATGGGCCTGCTCGACGAGCCTTCGGCCGGCAAGGTCGAGCTCGACGGCATCAGCATCAACGGCCAGGGAGACCGCGCGCTCGCCCGCGTCCGGAACGAAAGGATCGGATTCATCTTCCAGCAGTTCCACCTGGTGAGCGACCTCTCGGTTCTGGACAACGTGGAGATCCCGCTGCTCTATCGCAAGATGTCCAACAAGGAGCGGCGGAAGGCGGCGCTCGCGGCGCTCGACCGCGTGGGCCTGTCGTCGCGCACGCGCCACTTCCCGACGCAGCTCTCGGGCGGCCAGCAGCAGCGGGTCGCGATCGCGCGCGCCATCGTCGGCCGGCCGAGCATCCTGCTCGCCGACGAGCCCACGGGCAACCTCGACAGCCAGATGGGCGACGAGATCATGGACATCCTGGAAGGCCTGAATTCCGAAGGGACCACGGTCGTGATGGTCACCCACGATCCGCGGCTGGCCGAGCGCACGCACCGCACGGTGCGCCTCTTCGACGGACGGCAGGTGCAGTGATGATCAGAAACTATTTGAAAGTCGCCCTGAAGGTCCTGGCGCGGCGCAAGTTCTTCACGTTCATCAGCCTGTTCGGGATCAGCGTCACCATGCTCGTGCTCCTGGTGGCCACCGCGGTCTTCGATCATTCCTTCGCGCCGCAGGCCCCCGAGACCCGCAGCGAGCGGACGCTGGGCATCTACCGTCTGACGATGAGAGGGCCCGACAACACGCAGAGCTCCGACCCCGGCTATGGATTCCTCGACCGCTATGCCCGCCCGCTCGCGAAGCTGCCCGGAGTGGAAAAGGTTTCGATCCTCTCCTCGGCGCAGACCGCCGTTTCCTATATCGGCGGCAAGAAGATCGAGTCGAAGCTCCGGCGCACGGACGGCGAATTCTGGCAGATCATGGATTTCGAGCTCCTGGAGGGCGGCCCGTTCACCGCCGAGGACGAGCGGGATGCCCGCTTCGTGGCAGTGATCAACGAGACCACGCGCCGGCGCTTCTTCGACGGCGGGCCGGCGCTGGGCAGGACGATCGAGGCGGACGGCCAGCGCTTCCGGGTGGTGGGAGTGGTGCGCGACGTGCCCGTCCTCCGCTTCTCGTCCTCCGCCGACATCTGGGCGCCGATCAGCACCTCCAAGTCGGACAGCTACAAGGCGCAGTGGATGGGCGGTTTCTACGGGCTGGTGCTGGCGCGCGACCGCGCCGACCTGCCGGCGATCAAGGCCGAGTTCCAGTCGCTCCTGCGCGAGGCCGAGCACCATCTCCCGGACCCCAAGCGCTACAAGACGCTGACCGCGGGCGCCGATACGCTCTTCGAAGGCGTGGTCCACATGTTCGGTCCCGGCGACTCGGACGAGCTCCGGCCCGCGAGAGTGAAAGCCGTGCTGTTCCTCCTGATGCTGCTGTTCATGCTGCTGCCGACGCTCAACCTGGTGAACATCAACCTGAGCCGCATCCTGGACCGGGCTTCGGAGATCGGCGTGCGCAAGGCGTTCGGGGCTTCGTCGCGCACGCTCGTGGGGCAGTTCGTGGTCGAGAACCTGGTCCTCACCCTGCTCGGGGCGATGGCGGGGCTCCTGCTGGCAATCCCGGTGCTCGCGGCTCTGAACGCCAGCGGCTTCCTGGCCTACGCCCGGCTGGGGCTCAACTTCCGGGTCTTCCTCTACGGCCTGGCCATGGCCGTCTTCTTCGGCGTCCTCTCGGGGGTCTACCCGGCCTGGCGGATGTCGAAGCTCCACCCTGTGCAGGCTCTCCGCGGGAGGTCGGTATGACGCGCCATCTGTTCAAGCTGGTCTGGAACCGCAAGCGCACCAACGGGCTCATGATCCTGGAGATCTTCTTCTCCTTCCTGGTGGTGTTCCTGGTCGTGACCCTGGGGATCTATTTCTGGGACAACTACCGCCAGCCCCTGGGATACTCCTGGCAGAACGTGTGGAAGGTCTCGGTGGACATGAAGGCCGGCAACCAGGACGACGACGCCACGGTCGCGGCCCGGCTGAAGGTCATGGAGCGGCTGCTCCATGAGCTCGAGGCGCTGGAGCCCGTCGAGTCGGCGGCGGCGGCCATGGTCAGCCCTTATGAGCAGGGCGGCTGGACCATGGGCACCACGATCGACGGCAAGGAGGTGGAGGCGGAGGGGAGCGGCGTCACCACGAAGTTCGCCGAGGTGCTGGGCCTCGAGGTGGTGGCCGGACGCTGGTTCCGGGACGAGGATTCGGCGCTCGCCTGGGACCCGATCGTCATCGACCAGGATCTCGCCCGCACCGTATGGGGCGACGAGGATCCGATCGGCAAGCAGTTCGGGGATCCGGACCCCAAGGAGACGCCGAGGCGCGTCATCGGCGTGGTGCGGGAGTTCCGCAAGAGCGGCGAGCTCGCGGCGCGCAACAGCTTCATGTTCCAGCACCTGCGGCTCGACGCCCCGTCCTGGCTCCAGCCGCGGTCGATCCTGCTCAAGGTCCGGCCCGGCACGCCGGCCGCCTTCGAGGAGGAGCTCACCCGGCTGCTCCAGGGCGTCGCTCCCGACTGGTCGTTCCAGATCAAGCCGCTCGCCGACGAGCGCGCCGCCACCTTCCGCATGCTCCTGGCCCCTCTCGTGGCCGGCGGGACGGTGGCGTTCTTCCTGCTCCTCATGGTGGCGCTCGGCCTGTTCGGGGTGCTGTGGCAGAATCTCCTCCAGCGCACCCGGGAATTGGGGCTGCGGCGGGCGGCGGGAGCCTCCCGCGCGGCGGTCCACCGGCAGGTGCTCTACGAGCAGGTCATCCTGACGACGTTCGGGGTGCTGCTGGGAGCGGTGGTGGTGATCCAGATCCCGATCCTCGACCTCGTCGGCTTCATCCGTCCGCAGGTGTTCGCGGCCGGGCTCGTCTTCGCCATGGCGGCCATGTACCTCCTCTCCATGCTCTGCGCCTTCTACCCGAGCACCCTGGCGAGCCGGCTCCATCCGGCGGAGGCGCTGCGCTACGAGTAGCCCGATGATCCTGATCGCGGACGACGACCCGTCGGTGGTCGCTTCCCTCGGCCTCCTCTTGAAGCGGCACGGCCACGCCACCATGGGCGCGCTGTCGCAGGAGGAGGCCCTTCGCCACTTGGAGAGCGAGGGGGAGGGGATCGGCCTCGTTCTGCAAGATATGAACTTCTCCCGCGGCGCGAGCGGCACGAGCGGGGAAGAAGGGTTGGAGCTGCTGCGCGAGATCCGTCGCCGCCATCCGCAGCTCCCGGTGATCCTGATCACGGCCTGGGGCTCGATCGCCCTGGCGGTCGAGGGGATGAAGGCCGGCGCCGCGGACTTCGTCACCAAGCCGTGGAGCAATCCCCAGATCCTGCAGTCGGTGGACACGGCCCTGTCGCTGGCCCGTTCGGATACGAAGGCGTCCCCGTGCAGTCGGGAGGAGCTCGACCGGCGCTTCGACGTCCGCGGGCTCATCGGCCGCGATCCCCGGTTCCTCAAGATCCTGGAGCTGATCGGCCGGGTGGCGCCCACGGATGCGTCGGTCCTGATCACGGGCGAGAGCGGCACGGGCAAGGAGCTGGTGGCCGAGGCCCTGCACCGCAACAGCCGGCGCCAGGGCGGGCCGTTCGTCAAGGTGAACCTGGGCGGGATCTCCTCGACGCTCTTCGAAAGCGAGATGTTCGGTCACGTGAAGGGCGCGTTCACCGACGCCAGGACCGACCGCAAGGGGCGTTTCGAGATGGCCAACGCCGGCACCATCTTCCTCGACGAGATCGGCGAGATCGATCCGAGCGCCCAGGTGAAGCTGCTGCGCGTGCTCCAGGACCGCTCCTACGAGGTGCTGGGGTCGAGCCACACGCGCACGGTGGACGTGCGGGTGATCTCGGCCACCAACCGCGACCTCTCGGAGCTGGTGGCGAAGGGGCAGTTCCGCGAGGACCTCCTCTACCGGCTGAACCTGATCGCCGTGCGGCTGCCGCCCCTGCGCGAGCGGCGCGGCGACATCCCGCTGCTCGCCCGGCACTTCCTCGATCTCTGCTCGCGCACCTACCGCACGGGGCCGGTGGCGCTCGCCGACCGCGCGCTCGGGTGGCTCCAGGATCAGCCGTGGCCGGGCAACATCCGCCAGCTCAAGCAGACGATCGAGCGGGCCGTGCTGGTGCTCGACGGCGACCGGCTCGAGGCGGCGGACCTGGTGGCCCTCTCCGGCCTCGACGAGCGCGAGGCCCGCGGCGCCACCGCGCTGCCCAGCCCGGGCTCGATGACCCTCGACGAGATGGAGAAGGCGATGATCGTCAAGTGCATGCGGCACTACGAGGGGAACATCACGCGCGTTGCCGAGGCGCTGGGGCTGTCGCGGGCCGCGCTCTACCGCCGCTTTGAGAAATACGAGCTGGATCCGCACTCCTGATGCCTGCCATCTCCCTGCGCGCC